>JAGWVP010000022.1 GCA_018970825.1 bacterium
TCGGCCGTCGCGCCGGCCTCGCCGGCCTCGCGGGCCGACTGCGCTGCGAGCTCGCGAAGGCTCGGCGGCAGGCCCGCAACCTCGTCCTCGGATCGCAAGAGGATGCTCCAGGCCTTGGTCGCGTCGAGGACGTTGTTCGAGAAGCGCGTCGAGACCTCGGCCATCTCGGCCTGGATCCGGTTGAAGCGCTCCTTGGGCTCCCCCTCGAGGCCGACGCCGGCGAGCTCCGCGTCGCGCACGAGTGAACGGACGATCCGCTGCTGCGCGAAGTCGAGCGACGTGAACGCGGGGCCGTCGCGCAGCGCCTTGAACGCCTGGTAGAGCGGCTTGCTCTGACCCATGCGCATCGAGAACGCGACGACCTCGCCCTGCACCTCGTCGTGCGCCTTGCGCAGCTCCGGGCTGTTCTTCACGCCCATCAGGTGGCCGACGGTTCCCCAGGCGCGCGAGAGGCGATCGCCGATACGCTCGATCGGGTCGACCGCGTGCGGCCAGTCGGGCGCGGCCCCGGCTTCCGCCTGCTCGAGCTCGGCGGCGAGCTCGGCGAGGAGCGTTCGCACCGCGGGCACGACGTGCTCCGGCCGGATGTGGTCGAAGGAGGGAAGGCCCGGGGGCTGGAGGAGTGGATTCGTCGAAGCGGAGGGGGCGTCGTTCGTGCTCACGGAGCCGTGGTAGCACGCTCCCGCGCCGGGACGAGAGGCTCGGCCTGCCGCGGCGGGATGGCGTCCGCGGCACCTCTCGGGGCGAGGCCGCGCCGACGGATCTCCCGCTGCGGCGGCGCGGGCGCAGGGATCCGAAGCGGAACATCCACCGCCGCCACGCCGCAGCGATCGAGCGGACCGTCGAGCGGCTGCGCGAGTTCCACTCGCAGGGTGTACCTCCCGGGCGGGAGGTGTTTCGTCCCGGTGGCCGCTGCCACCCGGCGATGCTCCCCGACCTTCAAGTCTCCCCCGATCGGAAAGAGCGCGGGCGAGGTGACGGGCCGCCCCTCGTTCGTCGCCGTCCGAAGTCGGCCCTCGACGAGGTGCCCCGGGAACAGCGACTCGCCCGGCCAGTCGACGGGGCCCTCGTTCGACAGGTCGACGGCGAGATGGACGTAGCCCAGCGGAAGAGTGTTCTCCGGCGGCACCGCGTAGGAAACCTGGACCTTGCCGCTGCAGTCGTCACCCAGGGGCGCGAGTGGCACGCCTCCGGGCGTGACCGACTGGCTCGTCGTCCGGGCGAGGCGCGCCGGGTCGACAGGTGTCGTCACGGCGAACAGCAGGTCGTCGCCGAAACGCCCTTCGAGCCGAAGCCCGTCGGGCAACGGCCCGTTCCACGCAGCCCGGGCCTCCGGCGGAAGTTCGCCCAGATGAACGAGGATCCACCGAATCCCGTATTCTCCGACGAGGCGGTCGAGCGCTCCGGCATCGGGCAGGCGGCCGACCAGCGCGAGAATAACGGTCGCGCCCGTCGGAGGGTAGCTCGTGTAGCCGTCGACGATCGGCAGCCAATGCACGGTACTCGCGATCATGCGCCGGGTGGCCTCCACCCACAGGGCCGGTGGAACTTCGGCGACCGGTCCAGCCATGCCCTCGCGAGCGAGGTGATGGTACACCGGCGCCACGTCGGTCGGGACGACCTCCGGGCGGACCGGGAGCGATGGCTGCGCCGAGAAGAAGACCAGGGCCATCACGCCGGCGGCGAGGGTCGCAACCACGCCTGCCCGGTGCGACCGGTCGAACAGCGACTGAAGGCCGACCGCGGCGAGCAGCGACACGCCGGCCGTCGCGACGACGAGGAACCGCTCGGGAACGCGTACCGAGTTGAGGCCCGGCACGACGACGGCGAGCCATCGGTAGGGCGTCCACACCTCGTGGGTCCCGATGTGGATCGGACCGGCGAAGGCGAGGAACAGCCCGGTGAGCGTCCACGCGATCCCGATCGCGACCGGCGTCGCGAACCGACGCCATCCGAGGACGACCGCGACGAACGCGAGCAGCCACGCGGCCATGGGCACGCCTCTCGCGATGATCCAGTCGAAGACGATGGACGACGCGAGCATCGGGATCAGCCCGATGCTCGGATTCGTCTCGTCGTAAGGTCGGACGAGGCCGAGTCGCTTCGCGTGCAGCACCGGAATCGCCGTCAGGAGGATCGGGACGAAGCCGATCGCGATCGACGCGACGAGTCCGACCCATCTCCTGCGGTCCAGCGACCATCGCCGCGAGACGAGTGCGACCAGGAGCCAGGTTCCGAGCGCGAATGCTGCGTCGTAGGCGAGATAGAACGACGCGAGCGTCTGCATCGCGATCGACACGGCGAATCCGACGGCATCGCGGATCCGGGCGCGATCGAGCCAGCGCTCCCCCAAGAGTGCGATCAGGGGGATGAACGCCACGAGGAGATGCGGGAAATGGCCGATCGTCTTCAGGCTGCGCGCGGGAAATGCGAACAGGAGCCCGCAGGCGGCTGCCGGCACGAAGCCGACCCACCTCCGCGCGAGCGCGAAGGCCGAGATCGCGACGATCGGGTGGACGAGCAGGATCGCCACGTTCACCGCCAGGATCGGGTTCCCGGTCGCGAGCCATGTCGGCGCGAACAAGGGCTGCCATGCGAGGGTCTGGTCGCCCAGCGCCAACGTGTTCGGGAACGGATGAAAAATGTTTGCCTGGAAGAGGTGGCTCGGATCGGTCAGGAGGGCGTGCGTCCCCCAGGCGGGTACCCAGGTCGCGAAGCGAAGGTCTCCGAGCAGCAGCGGCATGTCGTCGGCACCGAACAGGCCGACGTGGTCCGGCATCACCGAAGGCAAGGGCCACAGCCACCAGCAGGCGAAGGCCGCGTACGCGAAGAACAGCGCGACGAGTTTCCAGGCGGGGGCGTGCGATTCGCGCATCTCCGCCTTCCCGGGGTCGACGTCGTCGGCCGAAGATCGGAAGCCGGTCACCGGCTCCCTCCCGATCGCTCGAGACGGATCCGAACCGGTCCCCTCGCCGACGACGGGTCGACCGTCCGACCGCCCTGGACGATCGCGACCTCGCCGCGCGCGACGAGCCGCCTCGCCGCCTCGCGCGCGGGCTCCATCAAGTCGCGCCAGGCCTCGCCGCCGACCGCACGCGCCGCCTCGGATGGGCAGATCGTCGCGCTCGCTCCCCGATCCGAGAGCAGGCGGAGGATCGCCTCCTCGAGCGTGCGACCCTGTCGCGCGAGCGAGCGGCGTCTCTTGCGGCACGCATCGCTGCAGGTCGAGACGCTGTCCCAGGTTCTCGACCAGGCCCGCCGCCAGGTCATCCTGCGGCCGCAAACGCGGCAGACCTTTTCCGCCCCGGAAGATGGCGTCTCCTCGTCAGGCACGGTCACGCGCGGCTGATACCGGGAGGGGAACCGGAGTCAAGGAAGCCAGCGGCAAACGCCCGAGGCGCGCCCGATCGCGTCGTCGTCGCAATCGAGGTCCCGACAGGCCCCTCGGGCTTGGTCGGGCGGAAGTGCAGGGGTAGAACCCGCCCTCGATGGCCGCGAACCGAAACCGGCGGCGAGGCGTTCCGCGCTCCGGCGAAGGCGCGACCGAGGCCGCAGCGGCCGGCAGCCCCTTCGTGCGCGGACCCCGGGGCGCCATGATCGCGGCGCTCGCCCTCGCCTTCTCCGCGATCGCGCTCTGGTGGCTCTGGCCGCTGCCCTCGATGTGGAGCGACCACTCCGTCAACACGCTGTGGTGGAAGACACCTGGGCAGGACGAGGCCGTGCAGGCGCTCGGCGCGGCCGACGTCTACCTGATCGTCTGGGAGCTCGCCTGGGGCACGCACGCGCTGCTCACGCGACCGTGGTCGACGTTCTTCGACGCCAACATCTTCCACCCCTCGAAGCTCTCGCTCGCCTATTCCGAGCACCTGCTCGGACTCGCGCCGCTCTATGCGCCGCTCTACCTCGCGACCGGCAACCCGCTGCTCGCGACCAACCTGCTGATCTTCCTCACCTACCCGCTCTGCGCGCTCGCCGCCTACGCCCTCGCCCGGCGCTGGCTCCCGCCGCCCGCGGCGCTCGTCGCGGCGATCGTCTACGCCTTCCATCCGCTGCGCTTCGGCACCCCGCCGCACGTCTACATGCTGGCGTCGCAATGGCTTCCGCTGATCGTGCTCTTCCTGCTGCGCTGGCTCGACCGCGCGAGGACCGCCGACGCGGTGCTGCTCGCGGTCGCGATCGCCCTGCAGGGACTCTCGTCGTTCTACTTCGCCTACATCGTCGCGACGCTGCTCGGGCTCGTGATTCCGGTCACACTCTGGTCGCGCCGCCGCGAGCTCGATGCGGTTCGCGTCGCGGGCCTCCTCGCGGCGGTCGCGGTCGGCTTCGTGCCGGTGGTGCTGATGGCGCGGCCCTACCTGCAGCTCCGGGAGCTGGGCGTCATCCCGGCCTACGACCCCGCGAACCTGCCCTCGATGCCCGGCCTGAAGCCGGCGAACGCGGTCTTCCTGGTCCGCGACTACCTGCTGCACACGGGTCCGAGCCTCGTCGCGTGGCTGCTCGCCGCGGGCGGGCTCGCCTGGGCGTGGTCGGCGCGGGGGCGCGCCGAGTGCGCGCCGCTTCGGCGGGCGGCGACGATCGGTGGCGTGCTCGTCGCCGCGAGCGTGTTCATGGCGCTCGGCCCGATCCTCGAGGTGGGTGCCCGGGAGCTCCCGTCACCGGTCCTGCTGCTGTTTCGCTGGGTGCCGGGTTTCTCGTCGATGCGCGGGCTCGGGCGCTTTCTCGTGCTCGCCCAGCTCGGCACGGCGCTGCTCGCCGCGATCGGGTTCCAGGCCGCGGCGAGTCGGCTTCCCCGACCCGCCGCGTGGGGCGCGGCCATCGTCGTCGCCGCTTTCTCGCTCGCGCTCTCGGCAGCCAACCGCCCCGAGGTCGACCTCGCGAAGGAGCCCTCTCCGTCGGACCTGCCGGAGGCCGTGCGCTGGCTCGCCGAGAACGGACGCGGGAGACCGCTGCTCGAGGTCCCGGGCACGAACTACCCGGGCGCCGGGCGCCGGATGTACCTCGGCACCTGGCACTGGCTGCCGATGATCGGCGGCTACAGCGCCTATCCGCCGCGCATCGTGCAGCACCTCGGCTGGATCGCCTGGAACCTCCCGGCCGAAGACAGCCTGCGCGGACTGGTGAACAACGTCGACGTCGGCTGGATCCTCGTGCACCTCGACGAGATGAAGCCCGAGGAACGCGCACGCTGGGACGGGCCGTACCCCGCGGGCCTTTCGCTCGTCGGGCGCTTCGGCGACGACCTGCTGTTCGACGTCACCCGTCAGCCCGAGGACGACATGCGCGCGCGGCTCCTCTCCACCGTCGAGACGCCCAACGGCGTCCCGCTGGCACCCGTCGGGCCACGCTGCCCGGGAGCGATCCGCTTCGTCGAGCAGGACAACGACTTCCCCCACCGGCCGGACCAGCGCTGGGTCGCGATCGAGGCGATCAACCGCGGTCGCACCCCGTGGCCCGCCTTCGGCTTCTTCCCGGCGCACCTCGTGAAGGCGCAGGCGCGCGTGCTTCGCGACGGTCGAGCGGTGAAGCCACCGGTCGACCTCTGGTTCCAGTCGGACCTGCGACCCGGCGGGCCTCCCGCCGGCGCGGGGAACTTCGTCGACACCGACGGCCTCGCGCCCGGGAAGTACGAGATCGAGGTCGAACTCGTCCAGGCCGCGGACGGGCCTCTGTCGGCCTGCGGCGTGAAGCCCGTGCGCAAGCCGCTGTCGGTCCCCTGACCGGGACGTCGGGAACGCCGGCCGGCGCCCAAGGGACGCTCGTGCCGATGGACGACTGAAGCCCCACCGGGCGGCCTGTGCGTCGGCGGCTCGGGGTCCCTTTGCCGCCGCGAGCGGAAGTCGGCCGCCGGGAGGTCTCCGCGAAGCCGTGTTTCCCGTGTCGACACCCGCCCCGGCGTGGGGTTAGACTAAGGCCTCCGAAGCAACGCCCGTCCGGCGAGATCGGCGGGCGGACGAACCCGGCAGGCATTCCCCGTCGCCTCGCCGGAGACGAGGGAGACGTCGATGCAGAAGCGGAAGCACCGGCCGCACGCGCGGCTGGCGATCGGATGCCTGTTCCTCCTGGGCTCGTCGACCCTCGCGGTCGCGACTGCCGAGGCAGGCCCGCCGGGCCCGGTGGTCGCGTCGTGCAGCTCGGAGCCGGCAACGACCGACCTGTGCCCGGGCATGGAGTGGGCGCCGGCCGTCACGTCGGTCGGGCCAGCCGATCCGTCCTGGGGCTACGGATGCTTTCGGCGCAACGGCGGTCCCTTCCTCTGCAACGGCTCCGCCGTCCGGGTGACGCTGGGGATCCTGAATTCCGTGTCGTACGAGGAGTTGCAGGGCGGCGCACTCCCGGGAAGCTACGGCATCGCACTCGACGTCGGTGACAAAGCCGAAGTCGCCTTCTTCGACGCCGTTGCCGGCTCCGGTTATCCCGTCGATCCGGCGGGGAACCTGATCTGTTCCGCCCACGTGACTCTCCTCGGTCCGAACGACCCCGAGTGTGCGGGCGCGAAGCCGCGGCTGACGGCCGCGGCCTGTGCGGCGGCAGAGCTGAACCCGCGCGACTACGACCTGGGCTACGAGGAGTGCACCGCCGACTACGACACGCCGGACCTGCTCGTCCTCGACCGCGACGAGGCTCTCCAGAACCGAAAGGCCTGCATGGCGGAGCGGTCCGAGGCCTTGAAGACGTGCCGGGCCCGCCATCCCGACGGACGGGCGCTCTCGTCCTGCAACCGGGCGGTGAACTCGAATCACCGCGCATGCCTGTTCCAGGCGAGGGTGACCGACATCACGCCCCCGGGTCCGCGGAAGTACCGGGCGTCCACCTGCAATGCCGCCCGCAACGGCCTGCTGGAGATCTGTTTCGACTACCGAGCCAACCACGGGGAAGCGGCGTCCATGATCATGCCGGTCTCGACCGATCCCCCGTCGGGCACGGTTCCAACGCCGACCCCGACCTCCGCACCGACTCCGACTCCGCCCCCGGCGCCGACGCCCACCCCGATTCCGCCCCCCACGCCGACGCCGTGCACGCCGACCTGCGTGGAGAACTGCGTGAACCAGTACTACGAGGATTACGACTACAACGCGGAGCAGATCTGTTACTACAACACGTGTAAGTGTTGAGAGGGCATCCCCGGGGCGTCGCAGCGTGAAGCGACCCCCGGGAGTGATGTCCACCCGTCGGCACGTCGCGCGGCGCGGCGAGCCTTCGCGAGCGAGCCTCTCCGGGTTTCCCCGGGGGGCCCGGGCGTACGTCAGGCCTTCCGAACGTTTGCCGCCTGGAAGCCCTTGCGCCCCTCGACGACCTCGAACTCGACGGGCTGACCCTCCTCGAGCGACTTGTAGCCGTCGCCGGAGATCGCCGAGTAGTGCACGAAGACGTCCTCACCGCCCTCCTGCTCGATGAAACCGAAACCCTTCTGCGCGTTGAACCACTTCACCCGGCCGGTGGGCATTGCTGGGACTCCTCGTTGTGACGATGGCTCCGCGGCGCGGTGGCAGCCCTTCCGGGGCCCCCCTCGGGCCCGGCGGCTCCACGGACGCATTCGCCGTCGGATCGGCGCCCGGTCCTATACCGGTCCCCCCGGACAGGCAAACGCCGTCGATGCCGCCTCGTGTCCCGATGGCTCGGCCGCCGGTGCGGCAGGGGTTTGTCGGAGCCCGGGGACGGTGCTAGCCGAAACAAGCCCGCACCAGCCCTGGTCCGGGATTCGACAAGGAGACTCATGCAGAGGCCGCGTGGACGCCAGTTCCTCCCCGTCCGACCCGACGAGGAGCACCGCATCAATCGACAGATCCGCGTTCCCCAGGTTCGGCTGATCGGAGCCAAGGGGGAGCAGCTCGGTGTGGTGGCCACCGACGATGCCCTGCGACTCGCCCAAGAGGCCGAGGTCGATCTGGTCGAGGTCGCCCCGACCGCCCAGCCCCCGGTCTGCAGGCTGCTCGACTACGGCAAGTTCCGCTATTCGAAGCAGAAGAAGGAAGCCGAGGCCAAGAAGAAGCAGCACGTGACGCAACTGAAGGAGTTGCGCGTGCGCCCCGGCACGGACGAGCACGATCTCGAGCGCCAGCTGAAGAAGGCGCAGGAGTTCCTCACCGAGGGCCAGCGCGTGAAGTTCACGCTCCGCTTCCGCGGACGCGAGATGGCGCACCAGCAGCTCGGTCGCGAGAAGCTCCTGAAGGTCGCGGAGCAGCTCTCGGACATCAGCTGGATCGAGAACGAGCCGCGGACCGAGGGCCGTGTCATGAACCTCGTGCTGGCGCCCGGATCCCGCAAGAAGCTCACCCCCGGCGTGCCGCCCGCGGCACCCGCGAAGGTGGGCGCTCCGACGAGCGGGGCGCCGGCAGCAGGCGCGGCACCGCGACCGGCGGCGGCGGGCGCCGCAAAGCCCGAGGCCCCGCCGGCCGGCTGAGCCGGCGCGCCCCGGCGGCGACCCCGTGCAGGACGGAACGCCGTCTCTCGCCGTGGCGCGAGACGGTGCATCGGTCGGCTCCGGTGCGCCGAGCGGCACGGCACTCGTCTCGGCCCGCGGCCTCACGAAGTCGTTCGGCCTCCTGCCCGTCCTGCGCGGCATCGACCTCGACGTCGGCCGCGGCGAGGTGGTGGCGGTGCTGGGTCCGAACGGCACCGGGAAGAGCACGCTCCTGCGACTCCTGGCCGGGGTGATGCGCCCCGGCGGCGGTGCGCTGCGAGTCCTCGGTGCCGAGCTGTTTCCCGGGCGTCCCGGGCCACCTTCGGGCGTGGGCTACCTGGGCCACGAGCCGCTCGTCTACCGCGACCTGACGCCGCGCGAGAACCTCGACTTCTTCGCCTCGTTCCTGCCCGGCGACCGGACGGCGCGGGTGGAGCGCGCTCTCTCGCGTGCTCGTCTCGAGCACGCGGCGAACCGCAAGACCCACCTGCTCTCGCGCGGCACCCTGCAGCGACTCGCGATCGCGCGCGCGACGCTCGGGGACCCCGAACTCCTGCTGCTCGACGAGCCCTTCACCGGCCTCGACCCGTCGGCGAGCGCGCATCTCGAGGAACTCGTGGCCGAGGCGCGCCGCGCCGGGCGCAGCGTGCTGCTCGTGTCGCACGACCTCGACTCCGTGCCGCGCATCGCGACGCGGGTCGTCCTCCTGCACCGCGGGCGCGTCGCGCTCGACGTCGCTCCCGCCCCCGATCCGCAAGCCCTCGCAACCGCCTGGCGCGAGGCCACCGGCGAGACTCCCGATGTGGGCGATCGCGCGTAAGGACCTCGCGATCGAGCGCAGGACCGGCGAGATGCTCTCGTCGCTCTTCCTGCTCGCGCTGCTGGTCGTCCTGGTGTTCGCGTTCGCCGTCGAACCGGAGCGACTGGTCGGCCCGGAGATCGCGGCCGGGATGACCTGGGCCACCCTGCTCTTCTCCGGCACGCTCGCGCTGAATCGCTCGTTCGCGATCGAGCGCGAATCGGGCGCCTGGACGGCGCTCGCGCTCCTGCCGGTGGACCGGGGCTCGATCTTCCTCGGCAAGATGCTCGCGAACTTCGTCCTGCTGGGATTCGCGTCGCTGGTGCTCCTGCCCGCGATCTCGATCCTGCTCGGCACCCACGGCCTCGACCCGGCCCCGCTCACGCTCGCACTGACGCTCGTGCTGGGCGTGCTCGGGATCGCGTCGATCGGCACCCTGTGTGCGGCGATCGCGAGTCGCTCGCGCGCCCGCGAGGTCCTGATGCCGCTGCTCGCCTTCCCGCTGCTCGCCCCGCTCCTGATCGCCGCGGCTCGCGCGACCACCGGCGCGCTCGTCGGCAGCAGCCCGTCGGAGGTCCAGCCGTGGCTGGCCGTGCTGGCGGGATTCGATATGATCTTCGCGACGGCGGGCTGGCTCGCCTTCGACTGGATCCTCGAGGAATGACGGCGGACGACGGAACCCCCCGGGCCTGGCGCGACCGGGTCCTGCCCTGGGCGACCGGGGCCGCCATGACGCTCGCGATCGTCATGGTGTTCCTCGTCGTGCCCGACGAGCGCGAGCAGGGCGTGGTGCAGCGGATCTTCTACTTCCACGTCGCCGCGGCCTGGCTCGCTTTCGCCGGCTTCGCGGCGGTGGCGGTCGCGAGCGCGTGGTTCCTGCGCACCGGGAGCGAGGCCGCCGACCGGCTGGCCCACGCCTGCGCGGAGGTCGGCCTGCTGTTCACGACGCTCGTGCTGGTGACCGGTCCGATCTGGGCCCGTCCGATCTGGGGCACCTGGTGGACCTGGGATCCCCGGCTCACGATGACGGTGGTCCTCTGGACGATCTACGCCGCCTACCTGATGCTGCGGCGCCTCTCGGCCGGCGACGACACGACCCGTCGCTACGCCGCCGTCCTGGGGATCGTCGGCGCCCTCAACATCCCCCTGCTCGTGCTCGCGGTGCGCCTGTGGCGCGGCATCCACCCGGCGGTCATGATCAACAAGGACCCCGAGGCCGGGCTGAAGGATCCGTCGATGGTCTGGGCGCTCGTCGTCGCGAACGTCGCGATGGCGCTCCTGTTCGACTGGCTGGTGTCGCTGCGCACGCGACTGCTGCGGATCGACCGCGAGGTCGCGGCGCTCGAGATGGAGGATTCCCAGGGATGAAGGGCCTGAACTACCTCGCGGCCGCCTACCTCGCGATCTGGGGCGGGCTCTTCTTCTACCTGCTCTCGATCGGGCGACAGGCGGGACGCCTCGAGCGCGAGATCGAGGACCTGAAGAAGCGCCGTCGAGGCTGAGAATCTCCGTGGACGCGATCCGGGACGCCTGGGGCGGGCCGCTCTTCTGGCTCTTCCCGATGGCCACCATGGCCGTCAGCATGGCCGCCTTCGCGCTGTTCGCGACCGTGTTCACCGCGATCGCGATGCGCGACCCCGAGAGCCTGCGCCGCTACCGCATCCAGAGCCGCAAGCCGCGCGCGCAGGACCTGGTCGGCCCCTCGATCCGCACCTGGCTCGTGAACAACGCCTGGATGTTCGTCGCGTCGCTCGCGCTGTGGCCCGCGCTGCGGCATTCCGGCGTCCACGCCGGGCCGATCCCTTCCGCGTGGACGATCGCGGCGCAACTCGTCTTCTTCGTCTACCTCGACGACTTCCTCTTCTACTGGATGCACCGCGCGCTCCACGAGCCCTGGCCGTTCAAGAAGATCCACGGCCTGCACCACACGATCCTCACGCCCTGGGCGGTGACCGGGCACTACATGCACCCGTTCGAGTACGTGGCGACGGGGTCGCTGGCTCTCGCCGGCCCGGTCCTGGTCGGCGCGCACGTCGTCACGATCTGGATCTGGATCGCGTTCCGGCAGTTCGAGGCCGCCGAGGGGCACAGCGGCTACGACTTCCCGTGGACGCCGACTCACTGGCTGCCGGGCAACGACGGCGCGCGCCACCACGACATGCACCACCTCCGGGTGCGGGGGAACTACGCGGGCTACCTCGCCTGGACGGACCGGGTCTTCGGCACCCTGTCGAAGGGCTACGCGGAGGACCTCGCCGCGCGCGGGCGCTGAGCCGCGGGGCCGGATCCCGCGCACGGGTTGGCGCGGGGCCGGTTCGCCGTCGTAGGCTGCGGCCGATGTCGGAACCGGTGCGAAGGGAACTCCGCGACCACGGCGTCCTCGTCCTCACGCTCGACCGTCCGCCGGCGAACGCGATCGACGAGGCCCTGCTCGAGTCGCTCGAGGCCGCGTGCGAGGAAGCGGCCTCGGACCCGCGCGTGCGCGCGGTCGTCCTGACCGGGGCGGGGCGCTTCTTCTGCGGGGGCTTCGACCTGGGCTCGAGCCGTCGCGACGAGACGGCGACCCGCCGGCTGGGCGAGCTCTACCGCGAGGCGCACCTCCGGCTGCTCGAGCTTCCGAAGCCGACCATCGCGTTCGTGCGCGGTCATGCGACCGCGGGCGGCCTCGTCCTCGTGCTGGCCTGCGACTACCGGCTCGGGGTCGCCTCCGACTGGAGGCTCGGGCTGAACGAGGTCGCGATCGGCGCCTCGTTTCCGCGGGTCGCGATGGAGATCGTCCGGCTGCGACTTTCCCACGCGCGCGCGAGCGAACTCGTGCTAGGGGCCGCGATCTACCCCGCGAGCGAGGCGCTGCGGCTCGGCGTGGTCGACGAGCTGCTCGCGGCCGAGAGCGCGGAGGCGACCGTGCTTCGGCGCGCGGCCCGACTCGGCGCCTTCCCCGCAGAGTCCTTCGCCCACGCGAAGGAGGGGCTCGTCGGCGACGCGGCCGCGCGGGTCCGCGCCGAGACGCCGGCCGATGCCGATCGGGCGGCCGCGATCTGGAGCGCGGACGAGAGCCGGGCCGCCCGCGCGCGCCAACGCGAGAAGCTCGGCATGCGGCGCGGCGGCTAGCCGCGCGACTCGATCCGGCGGACGACCTCCGCCCGGAGCCCGAGCAGGTGCCTCTCGGCGCGTGCGAGCGTTCGCGGCAGGCGGAGCAGGACGAGGCCCGCACTCGCGAGCTTGAGCGCGAGGACGAGCCCGATCGCCTGCACGCCCGGAAAAGGCCAGCCGCGCCAGACGCAGCCCCCGAGCAGCACCGAGAGCAGCCCCTCGCCGACCGACTCCGTCCAGCCCTCCTCGGGTCGCAGTCGCAGGCCGAAGAGCGCGCCGACGATCCCGTCGATCACGAGGTAGACCGCGACCAGCGAGGCGGCGTCGGTGAGCGCCGCGACCGGGTGGAGCAGGAGCGCGACGCCGGCGGCCGCCGTGAGGAGCCCGACCACGAGCCCCATCGGCCCGCGGGCGAGCCCGACCGCGCGCCAGCCGATCGCTGCGCGGAACAGCCCGGCGAGCAGCATGAGCAGCCCGAGGGCGAGGATCGCCGCCTCGCCCATCGCGACCGGTGCGAGCGCGCACGCCGCCGCGAGCGCGAAGAGCGCGTACGCGAGGATCCGGGCGCCCTTTCCGATCCCGCCCAGCAGCCCCACGAGGTCCATGACCTGCGCCTACACGACGGTCGCGGGCGACGACAAGCCGGAAACGGTCCCGGTGGCCGGCCCCGACGCGACCGGCGCGATCGCGACCGCGGCCAACGCGTACAGCACGAGCCCGGCGCCCATCACGACGTCGAAGCCGAGCGACATCGAGAGCATCGTCGCGAGCACGGAGCTCACGACCGAGGAGAAGCCATTCACGGCCCATGACCACGCGACGAGCGGCGCGCGGTCCGCCCCGTCCCTCGCAACCGCCCGAAGGCCGAGGGGCAGGAAGATGCCGAGGCAGAGGCCGAGCGGCGCGAGGATCGCGACCGCGACCGCGATCCTCGCGGAGATGGGCCAGGCGAGCAGGCCGGGCAGCCGTGGCAGGATCAAGTGCTGGATCGCGGTGCCGAGGAGGAGAAGGACGCCCGACAGCCGGAGGAAGCCGGCTCCGCTCGGCGAGAGGCGGGCGCTCAGGAGGCTGCCGATCCCGCCCGCGAGGAGCAGCGCGAAAAGGGTCACGGAGAGCGACCGGGTCGGGTAGCCGAGCAGCAGCGTGAGCCTCTGGATCAGGCTGATCTCGAGGAACATGAAACCGAGCCCGATCGCGGCGAAGTAGACTCCGGCCGCGACGGTCTCCCGCGTCGTCCCCGG
>JAGWVP010000615.1 GCA_018970825.1 bacterium
GGCGAGCTACCTCGTGCAGGTCACCCACGTCGCGATGGGAGCGCTCGCGATCCTGCTCGCCGCCGCCCGCCTGCTCGAGCTCCGGTCCTCGGGCGCGCTGCGCAGTGCGGCGGGCGCGGTCTCCGGACTCTCGATGCTGCTCATCGCGTTCGTGCTGATCTTCTACCGCGAGGCGAACCTCGAGATCCCCGACGACCCGGTGGCCGCCGCGGACGCGGCCCGGGCGGCCTCGCGCGGCGAAGCCGTGCCCTAGCGGCTCGCGGCCGCCGGGGGATCGTTCCCGGGCGTCGACCCGGTCGCGGTCGGGGGCGGAGCCCCCGGCGTCGCGGCTGCGTTCGTCGCCCCGCCGCGCAGGAACGCGGCGCTGCGTTCCGCGATCAGGCGGTGGGCCTTCGCGTTGGGGTGCGCGTCGTCGAGCGAGACCCAGAGCGAGAGCGGATCACGCTGGTCGGCGAAGAGCGGGGCGAGGTCGAGGACCGGGACGTTCTCGTCGCGCAGGATGCCCGCCACCTTCCGGTGCGCGTCCGCGAACGGGTAGTCGGCGAGATCGTGCAACTCGGGCAGCAGCACGACCTTCAGGCCGATGCCGCGCTCGCGGCAGAGCGAGGCGAGGTCGCGCAGGGCCGCCTTCGTCGCCTCCCAGCCGGGGGCGCCGTCGCGGTAGAGGTCCCCGTAGTAGGTGCGGAAGTCCTGGTTGCCGGACTTTCCGGCGAACAGTTCGCGCAGGCGCGACCAGTAGAAGGTCGTGACGCGGAAGTTCGCGAGGAACGAGAGCCGGCTCCGGCGCGGCACCGGTTCGGCGTCGTTGACGAAGTAGAAGAGGAAGACCTCGTCGGGACGGTAGGCGAGGCCCTTCTCCCGGAACAACGCGACCTCCTGGGCCGTGTCGTAGTTGCCGGTCCCGAAGTTCACGATCTCGACCGCGCGGTCGCCCCCGAGCATCCCGCCCAGCAGGGCCGCGAAGGTGTCCTCGCGCTCGACGCCCCAGCCGAAGGTGAGCGAGTCCCCGAGCACCACGATCCTGCGGCGCCCGTCGCGCTCCCGGGCGTGCTCGACGTCGCGCAGGCCGTCGGAGTTGATGGCGACGTCGACGCCCATC
Organism: bacterium; assembly: GCA_018970825.1. Taxonomy (GTDB): domain Bacteria; phylum Desulfobacterota; class Binatia; order UBA12015; family UBA12015; genus REEB422. Next base: position 1,100 of record JAGWVP010000615.1, read on the forward strand.
AGGTGCGCCCGGGCCCCGGGGCGATGCACGTGGCCGATCGCCGGGTTCGGCGACTCGAGCTTCACGAGCTGCGCGTAACGCGACATCTCGACGTCGTAGAGGACGTGGTTCGCGAGCCAGGCGCGGAGCCCGAGTTCGGCGAGCGCGAGGAACAGCAGCGTCGCGACGAGAAACGCCCCGATTCCGCGCACGAACCGCATCCGGGGTCGGATACCAGAGGGCGGCACCTTCGCGCACGAGGCGACGCGGGTCGTCGTGCTCCGGAGTCGGCGAAATCGTCGACAGGAGTCGGTCGCCCGAGCCCCGGGCCCTGCGAGGGAGCGTGCCCGGGGAGAGGGGACGCGATTGCGGCTCGCACGGGGGGCGGATGGCGCCGGAGGCCGCCGATGAGCTCGGCTCGGCTGGACGGGGCAGCCGGACGTCGCGCTCCGGTTCCGTGGGGAGGGGTTCGACGTCCTCGTCGAGCACGGCCCCGACGGGTTCCGGCGAGCCGATCCGGAACCGCCGGCGGACTCACCGCGACGCGTGCTGGTGCCCTCGTCGTCGATGCGTGTCGGCGTGCCGGCATCCCCTTCGTCGACGTCGGCGAGGGATTCGTCGACCGTCGCGACGAGACGATCTTCCGCGACGGGCACTGGACGCCGGCCGGACACCGCGCCGTCGCCGAGGCCCTGCTCGCGTCGCCCATCTCGCGGGCGGCGATCCTCGGCGAGGCGTCGGCTCCGGCCGAACGCCCGGATCGCGCGGCTCCCGGCGCCGACCGGGAGGCCCGGTCGGCGCCCGCGACCGTCGCGCGGTGAGCACGCACGCTCGCTCGTCGTCGGCGACCGGTGCTTCGCGGCGTCGCGACGAGCACGCTTCCCCGACCCGCGGGTTTGCGGCGTGCACGGCGTTCGGATAGCCGCGGATCTCGCCGCATGGGACCGCGCACGCACGAGAATCGCCCGGCGGCCGTCGCGGACCAGGGAGCGGGCGGGTCGTTCGCGTCGCCGCCCGGGAAGCGAGGCGGGCGAGACTCGCGCGCGGGCCGGGCGGCCGTCGTGCTGCGCGTGCTGGCC
>JAGWVP010000616.1 GCA_018970825.1 bacterium
AGGCCGACGCGACGATCGTGACGATCGGTTCGGCGTCGGCCTTCGTCTGAGAGCAATCGTCCGCGGCCGTCAGGGCCGCGCGGGGCTCACCAGGGACCCCACCAACCCCAGTCCATCGAAGCCGCCTCGTTCGCCTCGGCCGCCTCGACCTGGGCCTGCGACAGCTGCTTGGCGAGCGCGAGCTGCTTGTACTGCTCGTACTCGGGCGCAAACCCCTTGTAGAGGCACTTGCACCCCTGCGCGTCGGCGTAGGTGTAGACCAGCGAGCCGTCGGGGGAGGTGCGCGCGATCATGCGGTTCTGCGGCATGGCCTGCAGCTGGGCGAGCGCCTGCGGGGTGTCCGCGAGCTTCATCCGGAAACCCGCCGCGGTGAGCAGGTTCTCCTTCTGGTGGATCCGCTCCTCCCGCATCGCGGCGCAGCCGCCGACGAGCAGCGAGAAGGTGAGGAGGGTCGTGACGGTCCTTCGCATGGGTGGGCCTCCCGGGGAAAGGTGAGTGGCCAGGGGGTGAATCGAACACCCGACACGCAAATTTTCAGTCTGCTGCTCTACCAACTGAGCTACCTGGCCAGACCGTGTCAGCGTCGTGGTCCGAAGCGGTAACGGACGCCCCCGGGGGAGTCAAAACCGGGGCGGCGCGGCGCCCCGGCCCGCGAGCGCCGGGGTCAGCGGTCGAGCCGGGCCGCGCGTTCCTCGACCCAGTCGATCATGCGCCTCTCGATCCGCGTGCCCGAGAGCGCGTTGATCTCCTGCACCCCGGTCGGGCTCGTGACGTTGACCTCGGTGAGCCAGTCTCCGATCACGTCGAGCCCGACGAACACGAGCCCGTCCGCGCGGAGCCGCGGCGCGACCGCGCGGCAGATCTCGAGGTCGCGCGGCGTGAGCTCGGCGCGCCGCGCCGACCCGCCCACGTGGAGGTTCGAGCGGTGCTCCTCCTCCGAGGGAACCCGCAGCACGGCCCCCATCGGCTCGCCGTCGACGAGGACGATCCGCTTGTCGCCGGCGCGGACCTCCGGCACGTAGCGCTGCGCCATCACCCGGCGGGTGCCGTCGGCCGTCGCGAACTCGAGGATCGAGTTCAGGTTCCGGTCCCTCTGGTGGACGTGGAAGATGCCGGCCCCGCCGCAACCGTCGAGCGGCTTCACGATCATCTCGCCGCCGAGTTCGGCGAGGAAGTCCTTGAGACGCCGGGGCTCGCTCGCGACGAGGCTGTCGGGGATCACGTCCCGGAAGTGGAGCGCGTAGAGCTTCTCGTTCGCCTCCCGCAGCCCGCGAGGGTCGTTCACGACGAGCGTGCGGCGCTCGTCGATCAGCGAGGCGACGTGGGTGTCGAAGAAGAAGGCCATGTCGAACGGCGGGTCCTTGCGCAGGAACACGACGTCGAGTTCCTCGACGGGTGCGCGCCTCGCCTCGCCGAGCGTGAAGTGGTCGCCCTCGCGGCGTCGCACCTCGACCCGCTGCAGGAGCGCCTCGGGCACGCCGCGCAGGATCGCGAGGTGGCGCGGGTCGAGGTAGTGGATCTCGTGCCCGCGGGCCTGCGCCTCGAGCATGAAGACGAAGGTGGTGTCCTTGTCGATGGCGATCCGTGGCAGCGGGTCCATCACGAAGCCGATGCGCAGCCGTCGCCCGCTCACGGCCGTCCTCCAGGCCCGAGGTCGAGGACGACGGTGTCGGCGAGCAGGTCGTGGAGCGCACGCCGTCGCGGCCCGAGCGCCATCGCGAAGCCGAGCCCGAGGGGGATCGCGGACAACTCGTAGCCGAACCAGCGCAGCAGGCTGCGTCCGAGGCCGATCGGGCTCCCGTCGGGCCGGGCGACGCGCAGGTGCATCGCGTGCTTGCCCGGCGTGCGGCCTTCCCCGGCGTGGAGGGCCGTGAAGTAGACGGCCGGGAGCACGAAGGACCCGGTCGCGGCGAGGATCTCCGCCAGCCCGGATGCCCCGGCGAGAGGCGACTCGAGCAGGCCCGCGGTCGCGACGGCGGCTTTCGCGGTCCACGAGAGGGCGAGCCGTGCGAACGCGAGAACGGCCAGGTCGATCACGATCGCCGCGAACCTCGCGGCGAAGCTCGCGCGCCGCAGGGCCCGCGGTGCGGCGGTCGCGGGGGGCGGGGCCGCGACGGCGGCGGCCGCGACCGCCGTCGCGGCCGTCGGGTCGATC
>JAGWVP010000617.1 GCA_018970825.1 bacterium
CGCTCGCGATCGCGGCCCAGGGGCGGCCGGCACCGGTTCCGGGCTCGTCGCGGGTCGCCAGCATCTCGCCCTCGAAGCCGCCGCCGGGCTCGAGGACGCCCGTGATCGCGCCCATGACCACGCCCTCGCCCGCGTCCCGGTCGGTCCGCGCACTTTCGCTTCCCGCGCCGGCCGGTCGCGCCTCGCGGACTCCCTCCGTCGGCGAGGTCGTCATCGCGCCGCCTCGAGGCTCGAGAAGTCGATCCGCGGGTCGACCTTCGTGAGAGCGAGGTCCGCGAGCAGGTTGCCGAGCAGCAGCAGGATCGAGCCCATGAGCACCGAGCCCATCACGAGGTAGACGTCGGAGGCGAGCACCGCCTGCAACATGAGGGAGCCGAGTCCTTGCAGGTTCATCACGTTCTCGACCAGCGCAGCTCCGCCGAGCAGCGTGCCGAGTTCGTAGCCGGCGAGCGTGACGAAAGGGTTCAGCGCGTTGCGCAGCACGTGCCGGAACAGCACGACTCGCTCGGGCATTCCCTTCGCACGCGCCGTGCGGACGAAGTCGGCCTTCTCGAGGTCGAGGATCGCACCTCGCATGAGGCGCACGAGCCCGGCGAGCCCGCTCGTCGCGAGCACGATCGTCGGCAGGGCGAGGTGGTGCAGGCGGTCGAGGACGCGGCCCCCGAGCGAGAGCTGGTCGTGGTCCATCGACACCGTCCCGCCGACCGGGAACCAGCCCGTGCGCAGCGCGAGCCGCAGCAGCAGGAAGGCGAGGAAGAAGTTCGGCACCGACATGCCGAGGAAGGCGAGTCCCGAGACCAGGCGGTCGCTCGGGTGTCCCCGCCGGACGGCGACCAGCACGCCGAGCGGAACCGCGACGAGCCAGGTGACGAGCATCGCCGACAGCGAGAGCAGCAGCGTGTTGGCGACCCGCTGCCCGATGAGCGTCGAGACGCCGACCCGGTGCGCGACGGAGAGCCCGAGATCGCCCTGGACCGCGCGCACGAGCCACGCGAGGTAGCGCACGACGAGCGGCTTGCCGTAGCCGAATTCGCGCTTCATGGCCTCGATCGCCTCGGGCGAGATCGTCGGATTCATCGCGAGCGACGAGAAGAAGTCCCCCGGGGCGAGTCCGACGACGAGGAACGAGAGGAACGTGATGCCGACGAGCAGCGGCACCATCTGGAGGATGCGGCGGGCGAGGAAGGCGGCCATCGGGTCGTTCCCGGGCGAGGTCGGGTTCCCCGGTCAGCGACGCCCGGCGCGCGCGAGGAACGCCCGGCCCTCCGCGTCGGCCGCCAGGATCGCGTCCGCGACCGAGGCGGGTTCGACGACGAACGGCTCGTTGTGGATCGACTCGCCGGGCTGCGTCGAGCGCTCGGCGATCCGCCGCAGCATGGCCGGGTCGAGCTCGGCGAGTCCGATCTCGGCGAGCGTGACCGGCAGGCCGACGGCGGTCGCGAATGCCAGCACCTCGTGGACCGTCTCGCGCGGAGCACCCTCGAGTGCCAGCTGCGCGCAGAGCCCGAAGGCGACCTTCTCCCCGTGGAGCCGGCCGTGCGTGCCCGGCGCCTCGGTGAGTCCGTTGTGGATCGCGTGCGCGGCCGCGAGCCCGGCCGACTCGAAGCCGAGGCCGGAGAGCAGCGTGTTCGCCTCGACGAGACGCTCGAGCGCCGGCGTCACCGCGCGCGACTCGACCGCCCGGCGCGCGGCCTCGCCGTCCTCGACGAGCGTCCTCCAGCAGAGCTCCGCGAGTGCGAGCGCGCTGCGCGTCGCCGCCCCACCGCGGGTGTTCTTCGCGTTCGACCGCGCGCACGCCCTCGCCTCGAACCAGGTGGCGGCAGCGTCCCCCATGCCCGCGACCAGGAAGCGGACGGGGCTCTTCGCGACGACGTCCGTATCGACGACGACGAGATCGGGATTGCGCGGCAGGAAGCGGCTGTCCTCGACCCGCCCGTCCTCGGAGTAGACGACCGAGATCGCGCTGCACGGCGCGTCGCTCGACGCGAGACTCGGGCAACTGACGAAGGGGAGGCCGAGCTCGTGGGCCGACGCACGCCCGGTGTCGATCGCCTTGCCGCCGCCGGCGCCGGCGATCGTCCGCGCCCCGGCCGCACGGGCCGCCTCGACCACTCGCGCGATCTCGGCGCGCGAGCATTCTCCGCCGAAACGGTG
>JAGWVP010000023.1 GCA_018970825.1 bacterium
GCAACGCGGTCGCTCCAGCCGTGGAGGCCGCGGGCGTCGCTCGCGGTCGCGCTCCCGCGGACCTCGCCCGGACGGTCCCGGGACCTCCGGCAAGTCCTGACCGACGGAGCCCGCGTTGCAGCCCGCCGTCTACGTCACCACGCCCATCTTCTACGCGAACGCCGACCCGCACATCGGGTCGACCTACACGACCGTCGTGTGCGACGCGTTCGCGCGCTTCCACCGCCAGCGCGGCGTGCCGACGTTCTTCCTGACCGGCACCGACGAGCACGGCGAGAAGATCGCGGAGGCCGCGGCCGCGGCCGGGATCACGCCGCAGGCCTTCGTCGACGAGGTGAGCGCCCGCTTTCGTTCCGCGTGGGACGAATGCGGGATCGCCTACGACGGCTTCATCCGGACGACCGACGAGCACCACGTGCGTTACGTCCAGGACGTGCTCGCGCGCATCCACGGAAGCGGCGACATCTACTTCGGCGAGTACTCCGGCCTCTACTGCGTCGGCTGCGAGCGGCTCTACACCGAGAAGGAGCTGGTGGACGGCCGCTGCCCGCAGCACCTCGTGCCGCCCGTCGAGGTCTCCGAGCCGAACTACTTCTTCCGCATGTCGCGCTACCAGGACGAGCTGCGGCGCCACATCGAGTCGAACCCGGACTTCATCCGGCCCGAGGGCTACCGCAACGAGGCGCTCGCGATGCTTCGCGAGCCGCTCGACGACCTGTGCATCTCGCGGCCGAAGACGCGGCTCTCGTGGGGAATCGAGATCCCCTTCGACCGCGACTACGTGACCTACGTCTGGTTCGACGCGCTGCTGAACTACCCGAGCGGGCTCGACCGGGCGGGCCGGATGGAACTCTGGCCCGAGACGCACCACTTCATCGGCAAGGACATCCTGAAGACGCACGCGGTGTTCTGGCCGACCATGCTCCTCGCGGCCGGGCTGCCGCTGTTCCGCCACCTCGACGTGCACGGCTTCTGGTCGAGCGGCGGGCAGAAGATGTCGAAGAGCCTCGGCAACGTCGTCCGGCCGCTCGAGATGCGCGACCGCTATGGCATGGACACCCTGCGCTACTTCCTGCTGCGGGAGATGTCCTTCGGGCAGGACGCCGACTTCACCGAGGCGGCGCTCGTCGGGCGGCGCAACTCGGACCTCGCCAACGGCCTCGGCAACCTCGCGAGCCGGACGCTCGCGATGTCGAAGAAGTGGTTCGAGGGCGAGGTGCAGCCGATCGAACCGCGCGAGCCCGTCGACCTGGAGCTCGAGCGCGCCTTCGGGCGCGCGCGCGTCGAGCTCGAGGAACACGTGCTCGGCCTCGCCTTCCACCGCGCGCTCGAGGCACTCTGGCGGGGACTCGACGCGGCGAACAAGTACATCGTCGAGACCGCGCCCTTCACGCTCGCGAAGGACCCGGCGAACCGGCCGCGGGTCGGCGCGATCCTGCACAACTGCCTCGAGTCGCTGCGGGTCGCCGCCCAGCTCGCGACCCCGTTCCTGCCGGAGACGGCGGAGCGACTGCGCGAGGCGCTCGGGCTCGACGAGGCGACGTTCGCGGACCTCGACCGCGCCTGGGGGCGAGCGTTTCGCGCGGGGGCCGCGACCGGCGAGCCGGTGAACCTCTTCCCGCGGATCGAGGCCGAGGGGGCCGCGAAGGCGGGGGCACCCGCGACCGGCCGCCCTTCCCGGGCCTGAGCGCGGTCCTCGCGCCGGGGCCGTGCCGTCGCGGGGGGCCGACCGCGCGACCGTCCTCAGCTGCGGTTGCGCGCCGCCTTCGCCTCCGACGCGGGCGCGCGCACGCCCTCGCGGCACTCGCGGCAGATTCCGTAGAGCTCCATGCGGTGGCGCGCGAGCACGAAGCCGAGCCGCGTCGCGATTTCCTCCTGGAGTCGCTCGAGCGAGTCGTCGGCGAACTCGACGATCTTGCCGCAGCGGTCGCAGAGGATGTGGTCGTGGTGGTGGTCGTCGCCCTTCGCGCTCTCGTAGCGCGTCTGGCCGTCGGCGAAGTGCTGCTCGTCGGCCAGCCCGCACTCCTTCAGCAGCTTGATCGTGCGGTAGACGGTCGCGTAGCCGACCCGCGGGTTCACCTTGCGGACCTCGCGGTAGAGCTCGTCGACGCTCAGGTGGCGCTGGCTGCCGAAGAAGACGTGCGCGATGTCGTCGCGCTGGGCCGTCGACTTGAGCCCCTTTTCCTTCAGCGCGCGGCGGAAGGCCGAGAACCGCTCCGCGCGCGACGACATGGCCCTGCGTTAGAGAGGCCTCCCGGGCCTGTCAAACGGCGGTCGAGTCCGGGAAGGAGACCGTCTCCGACGCGGGGGCATCGACCGGGCGACGCCGCGCCTTGTCGAGCAGTTCGCGGGCCTCGTCGGAAACCTCGGCCGCGGAGAGGTCGCGATCGGCGAGGACGTCGACCAGCAGTTCGATGCGCGCCTCGCCCGCGCTCTCCGAGTCGAGGAACAGGACGGGCCTGCCTTCCACCCGGCAGAAGCCGCTCCGCGCGTGGTAGCCGGCTTCCCGCAGGAGCTTCTCGCGGCGGACCTGGATGCCCATCGTCTCGGCGAGGTCTCCGAGTTCGGCGACGAGCGCTTCGAGGCGCTTGTCCGCCGCGGAAACGGACGAAACCCGCCGTCCTCCTCCCGCGCGTCCCGAAGCGGCGTGGGCGCCGGCCTTGCGACGTCCTCCCCTCCCCCTGCCCCGAAGCGCGCGCTGCTCGCTTCCCGTGGCCATCCGCCCGCGTTACTATCCTTTGACCCGGTTCCTGTAAAGATCGACGTGCCCGCCGCAACGCCGCGGCTCGTGACGCGACGACGCACCGGCCCCAGGGAGCAGCGCATGATCAAGAACATCCTCGTCGGCGTCGACGGATCCGAGCACGGCCGCACGGCGACCCGTTACGCGCAGTGGTTCGCGAAACGGCTCGACGCGAAGCTCGTGGGGCTCCACGTCGTCGACATCGTGTCGGTCGAGGGGCCGTTCTTCCACGACATCTCGGGCTCGCTCGGCTTCGAGCCCTACCTCGACTTCACCACCAAGGTGCGCGAGGCGCTCGCGGAGCGCGGCAAGGTGGTGCTCGAGGAGTTCACCGCCTCGTGCGCGAAGGAAGGCGTCCGGTCGGACACGGCGCTCCAGTTCGGCATCATCCCCTCGGAGATCTGCGATCGGGCCCGCGAGGCCGACCTCGTCGTGATCGGGCACCGCGGGACGAACCAGAAGTTCTCGACCGGCCTGCTCGGCGGCGTCGCCGAGAGCGTCACCCGGCAGTGCAACGAGCCGGTTCTTCTCACGCCGCTCGAGTTCGCCGAGATCCGCTCGCCGATGCTGGCCTACGACGGCAGCGAGCGGGCGAGCCTCGCGATGCATTTCGCGGGCGAACTCTGCTCGAAGCTCGACCTGCCGCTCGAGGTCATGACGGTCGAGCGCGACCGCGACCTGGGAGAGCAGACGATCGCGGAGGCCCGTCGCTACCTCGAGCCCTACAAGCTGCGGCTCGAGACGACGATCGTCGAGGGCCACGCCGCCGAGCAGATCCCGGCGGAGGTGAAGTCGCGCGGCCGCGACCTGGTCTTCATGGGGTCGCACGGGCACGGTCGCATCCTCGAGCTCGTGCTCGGGAGCACGACCGAGTACGTGCTGCGGAACGTGTCCTGCCCGGTCCTCCTCCACCGCTGAAGAGGAGCCGCGACGGGCTGCGGAGTCGACCGCGTCGACCCGGGGAAAGACCGCTCAGGAGCCGCGACGGGCGTCGTCGTCGCCCTTGCCGCCGTCCTTGCCTTCCGAGACCGCCGAGACGAGCGTCTTCAGCTTTGCCTCGATCTCGCGCAGTCCGCCCTCGACGCGCTCGAGTTCGGGTCCGATCGCCGGGTGATTGCGCAGCGTGTCGAGCGAGGTCTTGATCCCCGTGTCGATCCGCTTCTGCAGGTCGTCGATGCGCCGGCGCGAACCGGTCAGGACCTCGTCGATCGCGGGTCCCACCGGGGAGTCGTTGACGATTTCGGCGACGCGTCGGCCGGCGGCCTCGCGCATCTCGCCGAGCGTCTCCAGGCTGCGAGCCGTGACGTCGGCGATCGTCGTGCCGCCGCTACGGACGAGATCTCTCAGGAGCGAGAGAGAGAGGACCCCCGACCTTCGGCGCTCGTCCTCCAGGATGATCTGGGCGAGCGTCACGGCGGTCAGGTCGGAGCCGGTCTCGTTGTCGGTGACCTCGACCTCTTCGCCGCGGCGCACCATGGCGGCGATGTCGTCGAGCGCGACGTATCGGCTCGTGGTCGTGTCGTAGAGCTTGCGATTCGAATACCGTTTGACGACCCGCGGCATTCCGAGGTCGCTAGCACCGCCCCTCCCGGCCGGCAACGAGACTTTCTGCGCCGCGTCGTAAATCCGGCGCGCCGTTCAAGTCTGAACGCCCGTGCGGAATTGAACCGTACGAAGATGGCCGGGCGCCCGTCGGAGCGACCCCGGGGCCCGGGGCGAGGCCGGACAAAGTCCTGACAGGACGGACGTTTTTCCGACCGGGGGTGCCCGGCGTCGACTATGGCGTCCTCCTTGCTTCCTGCCCTGTCCGGAACGTCGAACGCACCCGGCGAGGGGCGGACGGCGGGGAGGATGGGGAGATGATGCAGAACGATGGCAGGCAGGTGGTGGCGGCGGTCGGGGAAGAGGAGTTCATGGGTCTCGTGGGGCGCACCCCCGCGATGCGGCAGGTGTTCGACCTGATCCGCCGGGTCGCAGCCTCGAGCGCCCCGGTCCTCGTGACCGGCGAGAGCGGGACGGGCAAGGAGCTCGTCGCCCAGGCGATCCACTCGCTCTCGACGCGGCGCGGCGACGCGCTGGTGCCCGTCCACTGCGGCGCGATCCCGGAGGAGCTGCTCGAAAGCGAGCTCTTCGGCCACGTGAAGGGCGCCTTCACCGGTGCCGTGAACGCCCGGACGGGGCGTTTTCGCCTGGCCGACGGGGGCACCGTGTTCCTCGACGAGATCGGCGAGATGAGCCCCCGCTTCCAGGTGAAGCTTCTCCGGGTGCTCGAGGACGGGACCTTCGAGCAGGTGGGTGGAACGGCCACGCAGCGCGTCGACGTCCGGGTGGTCGCCGCCACCCACCGCGACCTCCACGCGATGGCCGAGAAGGGCCTCTTCCGTGCGGACCTGCTCTACAGGCTCGACGTCGTCACGATCCGGATCCCCGCGCTGCGCGAGCGGCGAGAGGACATCCCGCTGATCGCGGCCCATTTCCTCGCGATTCTCGCCCGCAGGGGCGGCCCGCGCATCGAACTCTCCGCGGAGGCGGCCGCCTGCCTCGCCGCCTACGACTGGCCCGGCAACGTCCGCGAGCTTCGCAACGTGATCGAGCGAGCCGTGGTCCTCTCCGACGGGACCGGAGCCCTGCAGGTGGCGGACCTGCCCGGACACGTCCAGGAAGCGGCTCGCAGGACGAAGGCGGCCCCCCTCGCGGCCGTGGGCCCGGCAGCGATCGGCCCGAGGCCCTCCCTCCCGGAGGTCGCGGAGGCGATTCCCGCCCCGGGGCCCTGGCTCTTCGGCCCCGAGGGCACGGACTTCTACGCGGAGCTCGACCTCTTCGAGCGCCGGATGATCGGGCGTGCGCTCCAGCTCTCCGGCGGGAGCAAGCGCGAGGCGGCCCGGCTCCTCGGGGTGAACCGGACGACCCTGCTCGAGAAGCTCAAGAGGAAGTCGTGGACGGCCGCCGACCTGGGCGCCCCGGAGGCCGCCTCGGCCCCCCCCGCCCCCGAGCCCGTTCCGGGTGCCGAAATCATCGTCGAGCCCGACTGGTCGGTCCCGGCCGGCCTTGCCCCGGCCGCCGAGGCGCCCGCCCCGGATCGGGGGTACGGCATGGCGCTGGGCCTTGCCTGACCGATGGTCGGGGCGGGCCCTGTAAGAATCGGACGCCCCGACCCGTCCCTGCTGGTGGCCCGGAGAGTTTCCGGGGGGCCGGCCGGGGCCCCGGGGTGGCGGAACGCTACAGTTGTTGTCGGATCCGGCCGATCTTGTTAGGTGAGGGCAGGTTTTTTTCGAAAAGGTGGAGGGTCGGGCCCGTCCCGGTCCGGGAGTCGATTCCCGGATACCGCTCGGAGGAAGGAAACGACCCGAGGGAAGGAACAAGAGAAGCCGCGAGGTTTTCTCGGTGACGTACGAGACACGTGATCGAGGCGACCTTCGAGCGACTCTGGGTGGCGTTTCCGCGGGCCGAAGGCCTGCGGAGAGAAAGGAGTTAGGATCGTGAGAGAGGGGAGAATCTTTGCGTCGCTTCTGGCGGCGGGAGCGCTGAGCCTCGGCTTTGCCGGTACGGCCTCGGCCCTGAGGGATGACAACGCGTCGCTCACGCAGCCCGCGACCGAGCTCGTCATGCCCTTCGACAACAGCTACAACCGTTCGTCGTACCTGCTCGTGTCCAACCCGTACGCGAGCTCGGGCGCGATCGCGGCGGTCTCGACCCACTGGACGTTCTGGGGTGCGGACTGCCAGGAGCTCGCCGACCTGTCGATCTGCCTCACCACGAACGACACGGTGGTGGTCGACCCGACCAACATGACGGCGATCGGCCCGAACAACGAGAAGACCGGCCCGACCATCAACCTCTCGGGCGAGCGCGGCATCGTGACGGTCACGGCCTACCAGACCGACACCGACTGCAACCCCTGGGACGAGACCGGCCGCCAGCTCGCGCAGGAGGCTCTCGTCGGCACCTTCACCATCGCCGACCTGACCTACGGCTACTCGTTCGGCAACGACGCTCTCGGGCTGTTCTCGGTGAACAACCAGGTGCAGCTGCCCTCGGGCCCGATCGAGCGCTACGTGCTCCAGACCCTGAACCCGACGCCGCCCCCGGGCATCGAGTACGGCAGCCTCGTGGTCACCTCGTGGCTCACGATCGACAAGAACGGCCTCGCCGTCCCGTCGGACGCGGGCGAGGAGTTCTGGCTGACCCACCACGACAACCTCGAGATCGCGACCTCGCTGCCCGACGTCTCCGTGGGCTGCGTGGAGTTCAACACGATCGCGAGCGCGGGCAAGCAGCCGCTCATCCCGACCTACGTGACGATCAACAGCTCGGGAATCCTGTCGATGTGGCCGAAGGAGGCCTCGGACGGGTACCTCTTCGCGCTCGTCGGCCAGGCGGTCGGCCAGTTCGGCTTCAGCTCGCGGGCGAAGGTCGACTACGCCCCGCTGCTCTGATTCTCGTCGCTTCGACGCCGGCTCGCGAGCCGGCGTCGTCGAGAAGGGCGCCCGCGAAAGCGGGCGCCCTTTTTCGTTTCCGGAGGGCGACCGGGACGATCGGACCTCGGGCCGGGAACCGGCGACGCGCCTTGCGCGGCAGGGGCCTTTCCTCGATCCTGCAGTCGTGACGACCACCCGACGAATCGCGCTCCCGACCGCTCTCCTCGCCCTCGCGCTCGTCGCGACGACCGCACGGACGGCCTGCGCGCAGTTCGGCAGTCTCGGGGGTGGAGCCGAACGCAACGTCGCGAAACAGGCCGACCGCAAGAAGGCGGCCGGGGCGGGAGAGATCTCCGAGGCGACGAAGAAACTGCACGACACGGATCCGCTCGTCCGTCTCGAAGGCGTGAAGGACCTCTCCGGCTCGTCCGAGAAGGGCGCCGTCCCGTTGCTCGTCGAGGCGACGGCGGACGCGGACCCGCGGGTGCGCATCAAGGCGATCGACGCCCTGGGCACGCTCCGCGCCACGGACGCCACGCCGGCGCTGGTGCAGATGCTCTACCTGCGCGACAGCGAACCCTGGCTCAAGCAGCACGTCCTCGTCGCGCTCGGCAAGATCGGCGACAACCGCGCCACCGAGCCGATCACCGACTTCGTCGGACGCGACCCGAACAAGGACCTGGTCGGGACCGCGATCTTCGCGCTCGGGGAGATCGGCGACCCCAAGTCGATCCCCGAACTGCAGAAGCTCGACACCTCCACGACCGACCAACGCCTGCGACAGCTCGGACGCGACGCGATCGGCAAGATCAACGCGAAGGCGCTGCGCCCCGAGATCCAGGTGAGAGCGCTCCGTCCGCGCGATGGCGAGGAGACCAAGCGGCCGTCGTCGGCGAGCGCCCAGCCGCCCGTCGCCTACTGACGCGCCCGGCGACGGGCGCCTGGAGCCTGCGATGTCCGATCCGACCGCGCCGCGCACGACCGCCGGGGGACTGCCCCTCGAGCCGGTCTACGGCCCCGAACACGTCGCGGGCGAGCGCGAGGGGCGTCCGGGGACCTACCCCTTCCTGCGCGGCCCCTACGAGACGATGTACCGCAGCAAGCGCTGGACGATGCGCCAGTTCGCCGGCTTCGGCACGCCCGAGGACACGAACCGGCGCTTCCGCTTCCTGCTTCGCCAGGGCCAGAACGGCCTGTCGACCGCCTTCGACATGCCGACCCTCATGGGATTCGACGCCGATCACCCGCGGTCGCTCGGAGAGGTCGGACGCGAGGGCGTCGCGGTCTCGACGATCGAGGACATGGAGATCCTCTTCGACGAGATCCCGCTCGACCGCGTGACGACGTCGATGACCGTGAACTGCACGGCGTCGGTCCTGCTCGCGATGTACCTCGCGATCGCGCGCCGTCGCGGCGTCGCCTGGAACGCGCTCGGCGGCACGATCCAGAACGACATGCTGAAGGAGTTCATCGCGCAGAAGGAGTGGATCTCGCCGCCGGGGCCGTCGGTGCGGGTCGTCGCCGACATGATCGAGTTCTGCGCGGCGGAGGCCCCGCGCTTCCACGCGGTGTCGATCAGCGGGTACCACATCCGGGAGGCGGGCTCGACGGCGGCACAGGAACTCGCCTTCACGCTCGCCGACGGCATCGCCTACGTCGAGGAGGTGGTGCGGCGCGGCCGCCTTCGCGCCGACGACTTCGGCCACCGGCTGTCCTTCTTCTTCGACGTCCACAGCGACTTTCTCGAGGAGGTCGCGAAACTGCGTGCCGCGCGGCGGATGTGGGCGCGGATCATGCGCGAGCGCTTCGGCGCGACGCGCGACGAGGCCTGCCGGCTGCGGATGCACGCGCAGACCGCCGGCGTCACGCTCACCGCGCAGCAGCCGCTCAACAACGTCGTGCGGGTCGCCCTGCAGGCGCTCGCAGGCGTGCTCGGCGGCGTGCAGTCCCTGCACACGAACTCGTTCGACGAGACGCTCGCGCTGCCGACGGAGCAGTCGGTCATGGTCGCGCTGCGCACGCAGCAGATCCTCGCCGAGGAGACGGGCATCGCCGACGTCGCGGACCCGCTCGGCGGCAGCTGGGCGGTCGAGGCGCTGACCGACGCGATCGAGCGGGACGCCGGCGCCCTGATCGACGAGATCGACCGCCGCGGCGGCATGGTGAAGGCGATCGAGGAGGGCTTCCCGCAGCTCGAGATCTCGGAGTCCGCCTACCGCGACCAGCAGCGTTTCGACGCCGGCGAACGGGTCGTCGTCGGAGTGAACAAGTACGCGGTCCCCGAGGAGCGCCCGCTCGACATCCTGCGCATCCCGCTCGAGGTCGAGGAGCGACAGGCGACGCGCGTCCGCCGTTTCAAGGAGCGTCGCGACAAGGCGGCCGTCCGGGCGGCGATCGAGCGCGTTCGTGCGGCCGCGGCCTGCGAGGAGAACCTCATGCCGTCGCTGGTCGACGCCGTCGAGGTCGGCGTGACGGTCGGCGAGGTCTCCGACGTCTTCCGCGCGGTGTTCGGCGAGTACCGCGACCCGGCCCACCTGTGAGCGTGCGCCGGGGACACCGGCGGGCGACCCTGCTCGTCGTCGCCTGCCTCGGCCTCGCGCCGGCCGGCTGCAGCGCCCGCACGGCACCTTCCTGCAATCCCTATTTCCCGATGGCGGAGGGGGCGACCTGGGCCTACCGCGACCTGCGCCGCAGCGGCGACACTTCGGTCGAGCGACGGCTCGCCGTGGAGAGCGTCGATCGCGACGACCAGGTCGTCACGGCGGTGCTGAGCCAGGCCGTCTCGACCGGCGGGACGGCCCCGGGCGGCACCGGCGGAGGCCGCACGATCCTGCGCTGCTCGGGCGGAGCGGTCGCGACGTCGGTCGAGGGGACGGCGAAGGCCGCGTCGGGGGCGAGCGCGCGCGTGCGCGCGGAGTTGCCCGGGTTCCCCGCCGCGGACCGGCTGGTGTCGGGCTACGAGTGGAAATCCGAGGGGCGGGTCGAGACGCAGGACGGTTACGATCGCAGCACGACCACGATCCGACGGGAGAGCCGCGTCGACGGCTTCTTCCCCGTCCAGACGAGTGCCGGGAGTTTCCCCGGTGCGCTTCGCGTGACCAGCATCGAGACGTTGCGGACCGGCGACGGTCCGGGTGCGCGCGAGGCGCGCCAGGAAGTCCGCGAGTGGTACGTGCGCGGCGTCGGGCTGGTGAAGCGCGACACTCGCCTCGCCGACGCGAGCGGCAGGGAGCAGGCCGCGAGCGCGGAGGAGCTGGTCCGCTTCGAGGGTCTCCGCGCGGAGCCCTGAGCCGCGGCGCGGGGCCGCGGATCCGCCGCGGTCTCAGTCCGGGCGCACGGAGACGTCGCCGGTCGCGCCGTCGACCGACACGAGGTCGCCGGTGCGGATGAGCCGGGTCGCCCCGGCGACGTCGACGACGGCGGGGATGCCGAGTTCGCGCGCCACGATCGCGCCGTGGGAGAGCAGGCCGCCCATCTCGAGCACGATCGCACCGGCGAGGGAGAGCGTCGACGTCCAGCTCGGATCGGTCGCGCGCGCGACCAGGATCTCGCCGTCGAGCACGCTCTCGAGAGCGGCGGCGTCGAGCACCACCCGGGCGCGCGCCTCGCTTCTCCCGGGCGACACCCCGACGCCGTGCAGGCTCCGGCCGCTCGCGGCGACCTCGGGGCCGGGCGACGGCTCCCCGTCGCCGCGCAGGACCTCGGGAGGATCCTCGTCCCGGAACCGCTCGTGCTCGACACGGCGGGCGGCGGCGAGGGCCCGGAGGTCCGGCCGCGGACTCGCCCCGAGGGCGTCGAGCAGCTCGTGCGCCTGCAGGAAGAACACGTCGTCCGGCGACGCGAGGGTGCCGTCGCGGGCGAGCCTGCGCCCCGACTCGAGCGCGGCTTCCCGCAGGCGTGCGAGGAAGCGGTCGGCCTCGTAGCGCATGTTCTCGCGCAGCGCGTAGTACTCGCGGCACCACCCGAGACAGGCGGAGAAGGCCGCGCGGCGCGCGCTTCCGCCGAGCCCGCGTCCCACGCGGTCGAGGAGCCGAGCGGTCGCGGCCGCGCTCGCGGCGCGGTGGGCCGCGGGGTCGTGGGACGGCGCGACGACCAGGGAGCGGACCAGCTCGACGACCGCCTCGGGCCTCTCGCGCCAGGTCGGGCAGGCGAGATCGCGGCCGGCGAGCCGGTGTCCGTGACGGTCGACCACGCCCCGGATCCGCGCCCCGGCCTCTCCGAGCTCGCCCGCGAAGACGCGCGCGGCCGTGCTCCGCGCCGGTTCGTCGACGATCGCCTCGCGGACCCCGGGGTCGCGCCGCGCGATCTCCGCGGCGGCTCGGAGTTCGTCGTGGATCTCGAAGGTGTGGATGCCCTCGGTCCCCGAGAGGAGGGAGGCCATGCCCGAGGAGTCGCCCGCCCAGCGCTCGAGCAGGTGGCTCGCGAGATGGAAGAAGACGTAGGCGTAGATCACGCCCCAGCTCACGACGTCGAGAAATCCCCCGAGCCGCTCGCGCAGGAAGCGGATGCGCGCGGCGAGGTCGCGGTCGTCGAGCGAACCCGCGTCGAAGGGCCGGCCGAGCTCCTCGCGCAGCCGGGCCGACTCCGTCCGGAACGCGGCGGCGCGCGACCAGGGCATCCAGCCGCGCTCGCGCGCCGTCAGCGAGAGGACGGTGGCGAGGACCGCGGGCGAGACGGTCGAGCGGGCCGAGGCGGCGAGTCCCGGGCGCATCTCCGCGGGCAGGAGCGAGAGCAGGCCGTCGGTGACGAACGGGGCCGGGAGCTCGCGCATGACCCGCGCCACGAGCGACGCGTTCACGTAGACGTGGCCCCGATGGAGGCGGAACACCGGCTCGCTCGCCTCCCCGGCGAAACCGGCGGCGGCGAGCCGCCGGTGGGCCATGTGCTCGGCCATCACGTCCGCGAGCAGCGAGAAGGTGAGCGGGGTGACGGCGCCCGACCAGAGTTCGTCGGCCATGCGACGGCTCCAGAGGCGCGCGGCGGTCACGGGGCAGCACCTACCTCCGCGCCCCCGGCCCCGCCAACCGGGACGGAGTGCTCGCCCGGGCCCCGGCAAGCGGCCGGTCTTCGCGCGGGGCCCCGGCCGACGGCGCGACGCGACGATCTCTTGTCTGGCCCGAAGGGGGCGAGTAGGCTCCGGGCACTCCGTCGAGCGGCCGCGCCGCGAGGGTGCGGCGGTTCGGCGGAGACATTCCCGGGGATCGAACGATGGCGATGGAGTCGAAGCAGGACCCCTCCGAGCGCAAGCTCGTGTACCTGCACGAGCGAGCCGTGCGGCCGCGTCTGCGCAAGCCCGCTCCGGAGCGCAAGCCCGCTCCGCCCTCGATCGGCGACCTCTCCGGCGAGGCGAACTGGCTCGCGCGCGCGCTGCTCGCGGTGGTCCTCGGCATCGTCGCCGCTGGGCTGTTGCGGGCGAGCGCCGCCTCGGCCGCGGCACCGCGAGGCTCCGAGGATCCGCAGGCCGTCGCGGTCGCGCTCGTCGCGAGCCTGTTCGTGATCGGCTGCTGCGGCTCGGCGGCGTGGCGGCTGCTGCGCGCACCCGCGGGATCCGCGATTCTCGTGGCCGTCGCAGCCGGCGCCCTCGCCCTCCAATCCGTCGCGGGGGTCGCTCGCGTCCTGTCGGACACCGCGTCGGCCGAGCCGACGCTCGCGCACCGCTTCGACGTCCTCGCGATCGGCGCCGGAGTCGCCGTCGCGACCTGGGCGATCTCCTTCGCGTCCCGCCTCCAGGGCCGCGCCCCGACCGCCGCCTGAGTCCCGCCGGCCCGGCGGACTTGGTCGCCCCCGGCGCGTCGGCTAAGCCCCCGGACCATGAGTCGCCCGGTCCTCCACGTCGTGAGCCACGGGCCCCACTGCCTCGACGGCGTGGCGGCAGCCGCGGCGGTGGCCCGCTTCCACGAGGGGGCCGACGTGCGAACCGTGTTCGCCTCGAACCAGGAGGTGGACCGGGTCCTGCGCGAGATCGACGCACGCGAAGGCGAAGACCTCTGGGTGACCGACATCTCGTGGACCGATCCGACCACCGAGGCCCACCTGCGCGACCTCGCCGGGCGCGGCGTCCGCCTGCACTGGTTCGACCACCACAAGACGGCGATCGAACGCCTGAAGAACGGGGCCTACGCGCTGCCGTTCTCGACCCGCGTCGTCCGCGACGACTTCGCGGCGAGCCGCCTCGTCTACGAGTGGCTGCGCGATCGCGCCGAGGAGCGCGTGCGCGAAGGCGGCGCGCCCGCCCCGCCACGCTTCGCCGAGTTCGCGCCGATCGTCGCGATGGCGGACGACAACGACCGCTGGGTGCACGCCGTGCCCGGGGCACGGGAGCTCGGACTCGTGCTTCGCGCGATGCCGGC
>JAGWVP010000618.1 GCA_018970825.1 bacterium
CGAGACCGAAGCCGACCTCGAGCGCCACGTTGGTCGAGAAGAGCTGCGCCTCGAAGTCCTCGAACACGATGCCGATCCGCCCGGAGAGCTCGGTCGGGTCCACCTCTCCGGTCGGGCGGCCGAAGAGCGTGCGCTCGCCCACGACCGTCGCGGCCTCGAGGCGCGGGACGACGCCGCCCAGGCACTTGAGCAGCGTCGACTTGCCGGCGCCGGTCGCGCCCATGATCGCGACCACCTCGCCCGGGTGCACCTCGAAGTCGACTCCGTCGAGCGCCACCGTGCCGTCGCGGTGGATGCAGCGCAGCCCGCGGACGCTCGCGACCGGCAGCTTCATCCGAGCAGCGCCAGGCCCGCGATCGCGAGCAGGACGAAGGGTGCCACGCCCAGCCCGACCTCCGGTGCCCGGGTCGGCGAGCCGCTCGCCCACGCCCACGGCGGCAGCCACGCCCCGGTCGACACGAGGTTGCCCACGACGTGGCCGCCGACGACGGCGACTGCGAACAGCGCGAGCCCGGCCGCCGCGCGCGCGCGCCCGGGTCCCGGGTGCGGGTCGACGTCCTCGTAGAGCAGCAGAGCGCGCTCGACCCGCGGGTGGAGCACGCGCAGCACGAGCGGCGCCAGCAGGCCCGCGGCGAACAGGTTGTTCGCGAACGCGACGTTCCCGAGGACGGAGAACGGCACGAAACCGAGCAGGTTCAGCCCCCAGCCGACGACCAGCGCGCAGGCGGCCGCCGCGCCGGTCACGGACAGGGCGAAGCGCACCCAGTCGCCGAGGCTCTCGGGCACCGGGCGACCGCCGCCCAGTGCGCGCCAGATGCGGTAGGGCGCGAGCCCGTAGAGGACGTTGCCGAGAAAGCCGAACACGTCGCCCGGCCCGAGCCCGCCGAAGGTGTCGCCGATCATGTTGCCGATCGCCGCGCCCCAGGCCGCGGCGGGTCCGAACAGGAACGAGCACACGACCGGCACCGCGTTCGCGGGTCGCAGCTCGGTGATCCCGGGGATGAGCGGGATCACCTTGAAGGGGATCAGGATCGCCGCGTAGAGCGAGGCCGACATCGCGGCCAGCACGACCATGCGGGTGTTCGCCCACATCCCGAAGAGCTCGGTCCGCGTGCGCCGGACGGGCGGGCCGGGGGCGTGTTGACTCTCCGGGGACGCGTCCCCTACCGTCTCCGTCATGTCCGTGCGCCTGCCGGCCATCGCCTGCCTCGCCGCCTCGGTCGCCGTCTTCTCGACGGCCGCCTGCGGCCCGAAGAAGATCGAGGTGCGTCCGGCCGACGACCTATACGAGGAGGCGAAGCAGTTCCACCAGGACCAGGCGCACGCCGCGGCGATCGAGGGCTACAAGCAGCTTCTCGACAACTACCCGCTCGACCCGCGCACCGAGGAGATCGAGCTCGCCGTGGCCCGCGCCCATTACGCCGACGGGGCCTACGTCGAGTCGATCGCCGCCTTCAGCGATTTCCAGCGCATGCACCCGACGAGCCAGCAGCTTCCGGGCGTCGAGTACGCGGTCGGGCAGGCGTACATGGACCAGGCGACGACGATCGACCGCGATCTCGGGGCGGCCTCGAACGCATCGCGACGCTTCGAGAGCGTGATCGACCGCTTCCCCGAGGACGGCCACGCGATCGAGTCGGCACGAAAGCTTCACGACTCCCGCGAGTTCCTCGCGGAGCGCGAACTCTACATCGCACGATTCTACGACCGGCGCGGCAAGCTGCCGGCGGCCCGCTGGCGCATGTCGCAGCTGATCGCCCGGTACCCCGAGACGAAGGCCGCGGGCGAGGCCATGGAGCGGATCGCCGAGGACGGCCGGGACTCCGACGACCCGGAACTCGCGAAGCTCGCCGAGGGGGCGATCGCGGAGAACGAGCGGATGCGCGAGTCGCTTCCGCCCGTCGTCACGACCCGCGACCCGTCCCACGAGATGCGCTCGAAGTGGTTCTCGTGGATGCCCGAATGGAAGTGGCTCCCCCGGCTCGGCAAGACCCGCGACCTGGTGGCATCGGGCGAGGTTCCGCCGGCGACGACGGGCCCCGACGGAACGCGCCCGGCCAAGAGCGACCTGGTCCCGCCCCGGATCGGGCCTGCGACGGCGGCTCTCGTCGACGGCCTGCGCGAGCGGCAGCCGGCCGTGCT
>JAGWVP010000619.1 GCA_018970825.1 bacterium
TGCTCCGCCCGTCCAACCCGGAGCGCCGCAAGCTCTCGACCTACGAGTGCGGGGAGCCGCCCTCGGGCAGCGCGTGGATCAACTTCAACATCCGCTTCTACCTCGTGGCCCTGATCTTCGTGGTCTTCGACGTGGAGGTGGCCTTCGTCTACCCGGTCGTGGTCGCGTTCCGCGACTACGTCCAGCAGGGCAAGGGCCTCCTCGTGCTCGCGGAACTCCTGTTCTTCGTCGGGATCCTGTTCGTGGGCCTGGTCTACGTCTGGGCGAAGCGCGACCTCGAGTGGGTGAAGCGGGTAAGGCCGGCCGGCTGAGCGCCGGGAAACGAGGGGATCCGAGATGTCGCTCATCAACACGGTTCCGGAGACCGTCGTCACGACGAAGGTCGACGACCTGCTCAACTGGTCGCGGAAATCGTCGGTCTGGTACATGCTGTTCGGGCTCGCCTGCTGCGCCATCGAGATGATGCAGACCGGCGGGCCCCGCTCCGACCTCGACCGGTTCGGGGCCGTGCCCCGCGCCACGCCGCGCGTGTCGGACCTCATCATCGTGTCGGGGACTCTCACGCTCAAGATGGCGCTGCGCACGAAGCTGCTCTACGAGCAGATGCCCGAGCCGCGCTACGCGATCTCGATGGGAAGTTGCGCGAACTGCGGCGGGCTCTTCCAGCTCGCCTACTCGGTCTGCGACGGCGTCGACAAGGTGATCCCGATCGACGTCTACATTCCCGGCTGCCCACCCCGACCCGAGGCCCTCACCGAGGGGCTGCTGAAGCTCCAGGCGAAGATCCAGCAGGAGCGCTGGCTCGTCCGCAAGCCGGACGGCGACTCCGCGGCGGCCTGACGGGATGGACGCCGAGGGCATTCACCGCGCGCTCCGCGCGAAATTCGGCAACGCGATCGAACCCGACTGGGTCGCGGGCGACTGGCCGGTCGTGTCGGTCGACTCGGCGAGCGTCTCCGACGTCTGCCGGTTCCTTCGCGACGATCCCGCGCTCGCCTTCGACTGCCTCTCGAACCTGAGCGGGGTCGACCGCAAGGACGACGACCGGATCGAAGCCTGGTATCACCTCTTCTCCTACGGCCATCGCCACCAGGTCGCGCTGCGCACCACCACGCCGCGGCCCGACCCGGTGCTCCCGACCGTGTCCACGCTCTGGCCGATCGCGAACTGGCTCGAGCGCGAATGCTGGGACCTGCTCGGGGTCCGCTTCGTCGACCATCCCGACCTCCGCCGGCTGCTGATGCCCGAGGACTGGGTCGGGCACCCGCTGCGCAAGGACTTCGTCGAACCCGACGAGTACCACGGCATCTCGACCCGCCGGGAGAGCCTGCTGAAGCTATGAGCCACGCGATCGACATCGACCTGCACCGCGAGGGGCCGGGCGGCCTCGAGACCGAGGAAATGACCCTGAACATGGGTCCGCAGCACCCGTCGACCCACGGCGTGCTGCGATTCGTCGTGAAGGCCGACGGCGAGGTCATGCGCCGCGCCATCCCCGACATCGGCTACCTGCACCGCTCGATCGAGAAGATCGCCGAGAAGGTCGGCTACCACGGCTTCATGCCCTACACCGACCGCGTCGACTACGTCTCCGCGATGCAGTGCAACCAGGGATGGGCGATGGCCTGCGAGAAGCTCGCCGGCATCGAGGTCCCTCGCCGCGGCGAATACTGCCGCGTCATCGCCTCGGAGTTCGGCCGCATCGCGAGCCACCTGATCTCGGTGGGCGCGACTGGCATGGACATCGGCGCGATCACGCCCTTCACGCACGCGATCCGCGAGCGCGAGTACATCAACGACATCCTCGAGGAACTCTGCGGCGCGCGCCTCACGTTCAACTACATGCGGATCGGCGGCTGCGCCTGGGACCTGCCGCCGGGCTTCGCGAAGCGGGCGATCGCCTACCTCGACCGCTTCGAGCCCCTCATGGACGAGTACGACGAGCTCATCTCGTTCAACAAGATCTACGTCGAGCGGCTCGCGAACGTGGCGCCGATCACGGCGGAGCAGGCGATCGGCTGGAACCTCGTCGGCCCCAACCTGCGCGGATCGGGCCTGCGATTCGACGTCCGCCGCGACCTTCCCTACTCGGTCTACCCCGAGTTCGAGTTCGACGTGCCGGTCGGCACCGGGGAGCGGGG
>JAGWVP010000620.1 GCA_018970825.1 bacterium
CGACCTCGTGAGCGCGCTCCTCGACGGCATCGAGGCGCCCTCGCTCGTCGACACGAGCGCGCTGCGGGCGCGGCTCGTCCAGCTCTTCGGCAGCGAGCGCGTACCCGCGCGGCGACGACTCGCGATCAACACGGTCGACGTCCACAGCGGCCGCGTCGTCCGCTACGTGAACAGCCCGGTGCCGGCGGTGCCGGCTTCCGAATACGTCGTCGTCCCCGCGATCACGGTGGACATGCTCATGGCGAGCTGCAGCATCCCGCTGCTGTTCAACCCGGTCGCGATCGGGTCGCGGCTGCTCTGGGACGGCGGGCTGCTCGTGAACACGCCTCTCGCGCCCGCGGTGGCGCTCGGCGCCGAGCAGATCGTGACGGTGCTCGTGACCGAGGCGCATCGCGGCAGCGCGGTCATGCGCCGCTTCGGTCGCGCGGTCGAACACACGGCCGACGCCTTCCTCGAGAACGCCTACAACGTCGACCGGCTGCTGCTGCTCGAGCGCAACCGGCTCTCGCGCATCGAGGGAAGCCCCTACCGCGAGGTGCGCCTCTACGAGGCGCTGCGTCCCGCGCCGGACCGCTCGGTGTTCGTCGCGGGCAGCTACCTCGACTTCCAGCGACCGGTCCTCGCCGCGATGTTCCGCGCGGGCCAGCGCGCCGCCTCCGACTGGCTCGCGCAGGGCCCGCCGGTCGACCACCTCGACCCGCGGATCCGGGTCGAGGAGCAGGCGAAGGCCTCGGGCTGAGCGCCGCTCGCAGGGCTCCCGTCCCGCCGCCCCGGCCTCGCGACACGGCTCAGGCGCGACCGCTCTCGAACGTCGCGAGCAGCGCCTGCTTGTCGACCTTCATCCCCGGCGTGAGCGGCAGGTCCTCGCGCACGACGACGCGGTCGGGAGCCTTGTAGTCGGCGACGCGGTCGGCGAGGAAGCGGCGCAACTCGTCGAGGTCGGGCGCCGTCGCGCCCGCGCGCGGCACCACGAACGCGACGCCGCGTTCGCCGAGCACGGGGTCGGGGACGCCGATCACCGCCACCTGCGCGATCGCCGGGTGGTCGCCGAGCGCCGCCTCCACCTCGACCGGGTACACGTTGTAGCCACCGCGGATGTACATCTCCTTCTTGCGTCCGACGAGCCGCAGGTAGCCGTCCGCGTCGAGCACGCCGAGATCGCCCGTGTGGTAGAAGCCGTCCGCGTCGAAGGCCGCGGCGGTCGCCTCCGGGTCGTTCCAGTAGCCGCGCATGACGGCGGGCGAGCGGATCGCGACCTCGCCCACCTCGCCCGCGGGCAACGGGCGGCGCGCGTCGTCGACGATGCGCAGCTCGACGATTCCGCTCGGGCGGCCGACCGTGGTCGCGAGCCGCTCCTCGTCGTCGTCGGGGCGCGAGCCCGTGCCGACGGCCGTCTCCGTGCAGGAGTAGCGCGTGACGAGTGCGATCCCGAGCCGGTCGCGGACCGAGCGCACGAGCTCCGGCGTGAACGGCGCTCCGCCGATCGCGCCGACCCGCAGCGAGGAGAGGTCGAAGCGCCCGATCTCCGGGTCCATGAGCAGGAGCGCGTACTGGGCGGGCACCCCGCCCACGTAGGACGCTCGCTCCGCCTCGATCGTCTCGAGCACCGTGCGGGCCTTGAACGAGTCCAGCAGGATCGTGGTCTGCGCCCCCGCCACGTTGGCGGCGATCTTCGACATGAAGCCGACGTGCGAGAACGGCGTGCCGGTCGCGAGGCTGCGTTCGCCGTGCTCCTGGAGCATCTCGCCGCGCAGGCCGCGGATGGCGTCGAGGGCGGCGAAGGTGAAGGTCGCACCCTTCGGACGCCCGGTCGTGCCGCTCGTCCACACGATCGCCGCGACGTCTTCGGGCGAGAGCTCGGGCCGAGGCGGCGGCGCCCCCGCGGCCCGCCCCTCGAGCGCGGAGAAGGGCGCGGTCCCGGGCACGTGGACCGCCGGGTCGCGCGGGCAGTCCCGCGCGGCCGCCGTGCGCGGCGGCCCGGCGCCGTCCTCGTCGTCGACGACGAAGACGTGCCCGAGCGCGGGCAGCCTCGCGCCGACGCGACGAACGAGGGCCGCGAGGTCGCGTCCGCCGTGCGCGCCGATCACGACCGCCACGCGCGCACCCGCGGCGCGCAGGATGAAGTCGATCTCCGCCTCG
>JAGWVP010000621.1 GCA_018970825.1 bacterium
CAGGTCGCGCGCCTGCGCCCCGCCGCGCGCGGCGCCGACCTCGACGCGCGGACGCCGCCCGTCCCGACGGCCGCGTTCGACCGGCACGCGTGGCCCGCCCCGCCGCCGCGTCCGCCCGACACCTGGTACTCGCGGTCGTTCCCCGGCCGGCTCGGTCGCCGCTGAACCGCCGTCGACCCGCGCGCGCCCGGCGAACCGACGCGTCGTGCGCACGGTACGTCCACCGCGCGCCCCGTCGATTGACACCCGCGGGGACGCTCGCTAGCGAACCGCGCGGCGCCCGACCCCGGTCGCCGTCCCGCGGAGCCCGCGGGAGCCCCTCCACGGGAAGGAAACGATGAAATGAGCGCGCCGAAGTCGACGAACATCGTCTGGCACCCGGGTCAGGTGACCCGCGACGACCGCCAGCGCATCACCGGCCACCGCGGCTGCACGGTCTGGTTCACCGGGCTCTCGGGCTCGGGCAAGTCCACGATCGCGGTCGCCGTCGAGAAGGCGCTTTGGGACCGCGGGGTGCGCTCCTACATCCTCGACGGCGACAACATCCGCCACGGGCTCAACTCCGACCTGGGCTTCTCGCCCGAGGACCGCACCGAGAACATCCGGCGCATCGGCGAGGTCGCGAAGCTCTTCACCGACGCCGGCGTGATCAACCTGACCGCCTTCATCTCGCCCTACCGCAGCGACCGCGACCGCGTGCGCTCGATCATGGGCGAGGGCGACTTCGTCGAGGTCCACGTCGACTGCCCGGTCGAGGAGTGCGAGAAGCGCGACGTGAAGGGCCTCTACGCGAAGGCGCGGGCCGGGAAGATCCCCGAGTTCACCGGGATCTCGGCTCCCTACGAGGCGCCCGAGAAGCCCGAGCTCGTGCTCGAGACCGCGAAGCTCAGCGAGGCGGAGAGCGTCTCGACGGTGATCGCCTACCTCGAGAAGCACGGCTACGTCGCCAAGGCCTGAGGCGTGAAGGCACCGCCGCCCCCCGGCACGGTGGACGTCGCCTCGATCGGCGAGGACGTCCGCCTGCTCGAGGGGCTGCGGACGTCGTGCGCGATCCGCCGGCTGCGGCCCGACCCGGTGCCGCGGGAGCTCGTGCGCAAGGTGTGCGAGGCCGGGACCTTCGCGCCGAGCGGCGGCAACCGGCAGCCGTGGAGCTTCGTCGCGGTGATGGACCGCGAGCGCCGGGCGTGGATCGCCGAGCGCTACCGCCGCGTGTTCTCGGAGTACATCGCGCCCGCCGTCCGCGCGGCGGAGTCGCCCGACTACCCGGCGGAGAAGCGCAAGGTGCTCTCCGGTGCGGTCCACCTCTCGGAGACCCTGCACGAGGTACCCGTCCACCTCTTCGTCGCGGGCCACACCCGGCGCGGCCTGCCGCAGCCGCAGGCGCTGTTCCCGGCGATCCAGAACGTGCTGCTCGCCTGCCGCGCCGTCGGGCTCGGCGCCTCTCTCACGACGATCCACCTGACCTTCCGCGAGGAGGTCGACGCGTTCCTCGGGCTGCCGCCCGACCGGCCCTCGATCGCGCTCCTGCCGATCGGCTGGCCGCGGGTCGCCTACCGACGCCCGGTGCGGCGATCGATCGACGAATGCCTGTTCTTCGACCGCTGGGAGGAACGCGGCGCCCCGCGCTGAAGCACGCGCCGGACCCGCAGCCGATTGTCCGCCGGGCGGCCCGCCGCTAGAGGAGAGGCCATGTCGCAGACCGAGAGCCTCCGCATCCAGGAGTTCGAACACGAGAAGGTCGTCGTCCTGGGCTCGGGCCCCGCGGGACTCACCGCGGCGCTCTACGCCGCGCGCGCGAACCTCGCCCCGGTCGTCGTCCACGGCATGCAGCCGGGCGGCCAACTCACGATCACGACCGACGTCGAGAACTTCCCCGGCTTCCCCGAGGGCATCATGGGGCCGGAGATGGTCGAGCTCTTCCGGCGCCAGGCCGAGCGCTTCGGCACCCGCTTCTTCTCGGCCGAGATCACCGGCGTCGACCTCTCGAGGCGCCCCTTCCAGCTCTTCCTCGCGGGCGGCGGCACGCTGCTCGCCGACGCGCTCGTCGTCGCGACCGGCGCCTCGGCGAAGCTCCTCGGCATCCCGGCCGAGGCGCGCCTCATGGGCCACGGCGTCTCGGCCTGCGCGACCTGCGACGG
>JAGWVP010000622.1 GCA_018970825.1 bacterium
GGGGCGGGTCCGGGTGCTCTACGTCTCGATCGACCGCCCGCCGCGAAGCTACGGCTACGGGCCCGGGTCGCGGGCGACGGGTGTCGCCGAGCGGTTGCCGCTCGAGGGCGTGCGCGACGCGATCTCGGCGATCCGAGAGGATCGCCCGGCGCGCGTCGCGGCGATCGCGGCCCGGGGCGAGACCGGGAGCGCGGAACTCGCGCAGGTCCGCGCCTTCGACTGGGCGCCCCACCGGCTCGCCCGGGCGGACGCGACCGGGAGCTATCCGAGCTGGCAGGAGCGCGTCGCCGCCTCTGCGGCGGACGCGGACGTGCTGCTCGTGCTCTCGACGGCCGGGCTCTCGCGCGGCGGGGCGAGTGTCGACGGCGCGGCGTCCGACGTCGTGCCGTCGGCCGAGGTGGTCGGCTGGACCGAGGCCAACGCCCGCGTGCTGCCGATCGGGACCCAGCCGGGCTGGGTGGAACTCGGCGGAGCGCTCTCGATCGCGCCACCGGCAGCGCCGGCGGGACGCCTCGCGATGGAGATGGCGCTCGACTGGCTCGACGAGCGCGACGGCAGCGACCCGCCCGCCCCGGTCGAGTCGGCGCATTTCGACGTGGCGCTCGACCCGGCCCGCCTGCACGCCCGCGGCATCACCCTGCCGCGGGTCTGGGTCGAGGCCGCGCGCATCGGCGACACGGCCCGACCCTGAGGAGAGGGACGCTCAGGCGACCTGGCGTTCCGGCGCCGGGGCCGTCTCGGCGGCGGGGACGGCCGGGCGACGGTTGCGGACGCGGGGGGCGGTGATCTTCGAGAGATTCGCCTCGACGCGGCGCGCGCTGGGCACCCGCTTGCGGTCGCCCTCGGCGCTCGCGATCGACAGCATCTTGTCGCGCATGCGGTCGACGTCGAGCCCGAGCACGTCGCAGACGCTCTCGAAGGCGAAGGCGTAGGAGGTGTCGGTCGACCGCACCCAGCGGAGCGTCTCGACCGCCGCCATGCGGGTCTTCGCGCAGCGGCTCTTCGCACCCTCGAGGCAGACGATCGCGTCCTCGAGGATCGCGATCAGGAGACCCTTGACTCCCCGCAGCGGGCTTCCCTCGCCCGAGTCGCCGAAATGCTGCTCCGGCAGGATCGTCGTCTCCGGCCAGTCGCCACCGATGTTGTCCATGTTCGCCGTGCGCATCGTCGCGCCCTCCCTTCGCAACGCACTCTGGCTTCCGGGAGGGCTCGCCGAAATCGGTGGATGTCCCCTCGCGGCATCGGGAAAATCCCGAGGCCCGGCCCCCCGGGCTCCAGGTCGCCCCTCGCGGCGAAGGGCCGATGCCGGGGCCGTGCCGGCGACGGGTCCGCGATGGCCGCGGCGACGGCGGCTACGACGCCGCCCGGGCGGCCGCGACGCCGTGCCGCCCGTGCATCGTCAGGCGATGCGTTCGAGGCGGATCGGAAGACCGTCGGTCGGCTTCGCGATCGGCGCCTGCTGTTCGGGCAACCGGTATCCCTCGGGCAGCCGCCACCGGTAGCGGCGCAGCAGGGCGCAGAGGATCGCCTTGATCTGCAATTCGGCGAATCGGTAGCCGATGCACATGTGGGCGCCGCCGCCGAAGGGCACGAAGAGGTAGGGGTGGCGCTCGTGCTCGGCGCGTCCGGGTGCGAAGCGGTCGGGGTCGAAGGCGAACGGGTCGCTCCACCACTCCTCCATGTGATGGGTGTGGAGCGGGTAGACGGCCACCATCGCGCCCGAGGGGATGCGGAAGCCGTCGAAAGCACACTCGCGCTCGGCGACCCTCGGGATCGTCGAGAGCGGCGGGTGGAGGCGAAGCGTCTCCTTCATCACGCGGTCGCCGAGATCGAGCCCCATCAGGTCGTCGAAGCCGGGCTCGGCGAAGCGGGCGGTCGAGACCTCCTCGCGGACGCGATCCTGCCAGTCGGTCGCACGGCCGAGTTCGTAGAGCAGCGAGGAGAGCGAACTCGTCGTCGTGTCGTGCGCCGCCATCATGAGGAAGATGACGTGGTCGACGATCTCGCCGTCGTCGAAGCGGTCCCCTTCCTCGCTCTCGGCGCGGCAGAGGCGACTGAACATGTCCTCGCCGTCGCCGTGCCTGCGGGCGGGGACCATCGAGCCGAAGAGGTCCATCATGAACTCGCGCCCCCGCA
>JAGWVP010000024.1 GCA_018970825.1 bacterium
AGCAGGGGCCCCGCCGCATCGTCGTGCGCTTTCCTTTCGCGGTGTGCGCGAACGACGCGACCCGCTCCTGCGCGACCAGCGCGGACTGCGTCTCGGCGGCCGCGTGCAACCCGATCGACGTCGCCGGCGTCGCGAGCGCGAAGCTCACGATGACGATCCGCTACAACGACACGAGCTGGGCGGCGGCGGGAACCGCCGTGCAGGCCTACAGGCTCGGCGACGACTTCACCGAGGGCAACGGGAAGACCTTCGACATCCCGGTCGACGAGACCGAGACCCGCGGGGCGGGTGCAGGCGTCACGTACAACTGCTCGACCGACTCCGACATCGTGAACACGGCGGCCGACTGCTCGCCGCAATGGAATGCCGGCAACACCTCGATCGGGGCCGCGAGCGCATCGGTCCTCTTCACGTCGGCGACGTCGGGCGACGTCCAGTGGGACGTGAGGTCCGACCTGCTCGCGGGCGGCAACCGATGGCTCGTGAAGAAGTCGGTGGAGGCGGACAACGGCCGGGTGAGCTTCCACTCGCGCGAGGGGGCCGCGAAGTTCGGCACTCCCGCGCTGTCGCCGCGACTCGTCGTGGTGCAGGAGCCCTACTGCGGCGACGGTCACGTCGATCCGGGCGAGGACTGCGAAGACGGCAACCGGTCGAACGGCGACTGCTGCTCGTGGGACTGCAAGTTCGAGGCGGCGACGACCGTCTGCCGCGCCTCCCGGGGAGTCTGCGACGTCGTCGAGACCTGCACCGGGACGGGCCCGACCTGTCCGTCGGACTCGGTCGCCTCGTCGGGCACGCAGTGCCGCGCATCGTCCGGGGAGTGCGATCCGGCGGAAGCGTGCACCGGAGCCTCGGTCGCATGCCCCGTCGACGCGCGGTCGGCCGCGGGGACCGCGTGTTCGAGCGACGGCAATCCCTGTACCGCCGACCGCTGCGACGGTGCGAGCGCGTCCTGCGCACACCCTGCGGGCAACGCGGGAGCCGTCTGTCGCGCGTCGGCGGGACTCTGCGACCTGGCGGAGACCTGCACGGGCACGAGCACGAGTTGCCCGGACGACGTTCTCGCCCAGGCCGGCACCTCGTGTCGCCCGTCGGCGGGTGCCTGCGACGTGGCGGAGGCGTGCACCGGTGCCTCGGTCGCGTGTCCGGCCGACGTGGTGTCGTCCGCCGGCACGCAGTGTCGATCCTCGGCCGGCCCTTGCGACGTGGCGGAGGCGTGTACGGGAGCCTCGGCCGCATGTCCCGCGGACGGCTTCCAGCCGGCCTCGGCGACGTGTCGTCCGTCGGCTGGCGACTGCGACGTGGCGGAGCTCTGCACGGGTTCGGCGGCGACCTGTCCCGCGGACGGCTTCCGGTCCGCGGCGACGCAGTGCCGGCCGTCCGCGGGCGAATGCGACCCGGCCGAGAATTGCACGGGGACGTCGAGTGCGTGCCCGGCGGACGCGAAGGCTTCCGCGGGGACGGGCTGCTCGAGCGACGGCAATCCCTGCACCGCGGACCGCTGCGACGGGTCGAGCGACGCCTGCGGGCACCCGGCCGGCAACCCCGGCGCGCCGTGCCGCGCGGCGACGAGCGCCTGCGACGTCGTCGAGACCTGCACGGGCACCTCGACCGAGTGTCCGGCGGACGCGTTCCAGCCGTCGACGACGACGTGTCGTGTCGCGGCCGGACCTTGCGACGTCGTGGAGGCGTGCACGGGCACGTCGGCGACCTGTCCCCCGGACGGGTTCAAGGCGGCGGCGACCGTGTGCCGCGACTCGGCGGGCGCGTGCGACCCGGCGGAGTCCTGCACGGGGACTTCGGCAGCCTGCCCGGCCGACCTGCGGTCGCCGCAGGGCACCGCGTGTCGTGTCTCGGCGGGTGCGTGCGACGTCGCCGAGACCTGCGACGGGACGAGCCCCGCCTGTCCCGCCGACTCCTTCCGCTCCGCGTCGACCCAGTGCCGCGCGTCGGCCGGCGCATGCGACGTCGCGGAGACCTGCCCCGGCACCTCGGCCACGTGTCCCGTGGACACGATCGCGCCCGCGGGGCACACCTGCCGCGGTGCGTCCGCCGGCGACGCCTGCGACTCGGCCGAGGTCTGCGACGGCCAGTCGAAGTCGTGCCCGATCGACGCCTACGTCGACGGCGACGTCGACGGGATTCCCGACCCCTGCGACAACTGCCCGTCGGTCGCGAACTCGAACCAGGCGGACGTCGACCGCGACGGGATCGGGAATCTCTGCGACGCGGAGTGCACCGGGATCGTCTGCGCCCCGTTCGACTTCTGCCACTCCGAGCCCTCGTGCAACCCGCTCGACGGCACCTGCGAGCAGGGTCCCTTCACCGGCTGCACGCTCGCTCCCGTCCGCGACGCCATGCTGCTCAGCGCCGATCGCGACACCAACGAGGGTGCCAACGACCTCCTCGCGATCCACGAGGCCGGTCCGCGGCGGATCGCGCTCGACTTCGGGGTCGGCGCCTGCACGAACGACCCGGCCCGCGCCTGCGACGGGAATGCGGAGTGCGCGCCCGGCACCTGCCGCCCGATCGACCTCTCCGGGGTCGTGAGCGCGAGCCTCGCGCTCACGATCGCCTTCAACGACGTGAACTGGCCCGCGACGGGCAGCCGGGTCGGTGCCTGGCCCCTCTCGCGCCACTTCGTCGAGGGGAACGGCAAGACCTTCAAGATCCCCTCGGACCAGGTCGAGACGCGCGGCACCGGCCCCGGCGTCACCTACAACTGTCCCGACGACTCCGACATCGTGAACGAGAACGCCGACTGCGCGCAGCAGTGGAACGCGGGCCAGTCGGCGATCGGCTCCACGTCTTCGGGGGTGCTCTTCACCGCCGGGCTCTCCGGGCGCGTCGAGTGGGACGTCACCGACGACCTGCGCCCCGGCACCAACGGGTGGCTCGTGAAGAAGGACGTGGAGGGTGACGACGGACGCGTCGAGTTCTGGTCGCGCGAAGGCGCGGCCGGCGCGGGCGACGCGGCGCTCGCACCGCAGCTCGTGCTGGTCGGCTCGCCCGACTGCGGCGACGGCGTCGTGCAGGCGAGCGAGCAGTGCGACGACGGCAACCTCGCAGCCGGCGACTGCTGCTCGCCCGCGTGCACGATCGAGTCCGCGGGCACGCTCTGCCGCGGCTCCGTCGGCGGCTGCGACCTCGACGAGTTCTGCGACGGCACGAGCGCCACGTGTCCGGCCGACGACACGGCCCCCGACCACGACGGCGACGGGACCTGCGACGGCCTCGACCCGTGCACGAACGTCGCCTCCCGCCAGGACTTCGCGGCGAAGGCCGCTCTCGGCCTCGCCCACGTCGGCACGGACCCTGCCGCGGGCAACGACTCCTTCAAGCTCTCGGGGAGCTTCCCGCTCGCGCCGGGCATCTCGTTCGGCACTCTCGACCCCTCGAAGCGCGGCGCCCGGGTGGTGCTGCTCGACCGCACGGGAACGGCCGTGCTCGACGCGACGCTGCCGGCCGGCCTCTACGGTGGCGCCGGCACCCGCGGCTGGAAGACCAACGGCTCGCGCACTCTCTGGCAGTACCTCGACCGGACCGCGAGTCCGCTCGGCGGGGTCACCGACGTGAAGTCGAGCGACGCGGGCAAGGGCAAGGCCGGCGGTCTCGTGAAGTTGTCCGCGAAGGGCAAGCGGTCGAGCTATGCCGTCCGGCGAGGCGACGAGCCGTTGCGCGCGGTCGTGGCGCTGGGCGGCCGCTCGGACTCGATCGCGGGGGCGTGCGGCGAGGCCCGCTTCGACGGCGGCGCTTGCGCCTTCAACGGTGCGGGCAACGCCGTGAGCTGCAAGCGCTGACCGTCCGCGGGCGGACCGCGATGACGGCGAAGGGACGGCGCTCGCGAGAGCGCCGTCCCCTCGTGCTTCGACCGGGTCGCGGATCGCGGGCCGGTCGCGGAGACGGCGAGGGAGGTTCACCCGCCCGTCGAGGGCCCGGGAATCCCCGAAGCCCGGTCGGATTTCCGCCGCGCAAGCCGGTTCGAGGCTCGTCCCGGGCGATCCCGGGGGCGGAGTTGACCTGTCCGTGGCGAGAAGGCAGGGTCCGGCAATGAGATTCACGGCGACCGCCGCTTTCGTCCTGCTGGCTCTCGCCACCGGACCCGTCGCCGCCTCCGCCGAGCCCGTCGCGTGCAAGGTGTGGGTGAACGCCGCCACCGCGGAGACCGACTCCGTCGGCAAGGCCGTCGTGCTCGCCGTGAAGGAGCGCCTCGCGAAATCGGAACTCTTCGACCTGGTCGACGAGGGCGAGGCCCAGCTCGAGCTCGGCATCGTCACCTTGCCGGTCGGCGGGCCCGGCGTGCAGTCGGCGATGGCGATCAACGTGATCGTGGGCGAGAAGTCTCCCTCGCCGTTTCGCTGGGGCTACCAGCTCGCCGGCAGCCTGGGGCTCAAGACCTGCGGCCGCGACGTGGTCGATACCTGCGCGCAGAGCCTGATCTCGAACCTCGACCAGCGCCTCGAGGCGCACCGCGAGGTGTTCTGCGGGGCGGTCCCGATGCGCGACGAGGAGGAACCGGTCGGCGGTCTCGGGATCCTGGGCAGTTCGCCCACGCCGGTCCCGGCTCCGCGCTGATCGGCGCCCGCCTCGTCCATCGGAGCCTGTCGGGGTGGGGGGGGCGTCAGGGGGCCTGGGGCGGGCACTCTCCCGCGCACTCGCTCGGGTGCGGGCGCGACGAGATGAACTGGTGGCCGCCGCCGCTGCTGCGGGCCTGCCGATCACCGGCAACAACGTTCGCATTGCGCGACTCCGGAACCGGTTTCGAGGCCGTCGATGCTTCGTCATCGGCAACGGCCCGAGCCTCGTTCCCGGGGACCTCGACCTGCTGTCGGAAGAGTTCACGTTCGCTTCGAACAAGATCTACAAGCTCTTCTCGAGAACACGCTGGCGGCCGTCCTGCTACCTCGTGGTCGACGAGGTGATCCTGCGGCAGAACCTGGAGGACATCGATCGCGTCGAGGCGGGCCTGCGCCTCGGGCTCGCCTGTTATCGCGACCTGATGAGAGCGGACGTCTACTTCAACAACAACCTCGGCGGAGAGAAGGCCGAACGCTTCTCCCGCAACGTCATGCACACGCTACGCTCGTCGGGCACGGTTTCCTTCCAGCTCCTGCAAATCGCCTTCCACATGGGCTTCGCCGAGGTCTATCTCCTGGGCCACGACTACAATTTCGCGGGTGCGATCTCCCGCGTCGACGGCCTGGAGCGCACCATCGGGGCCCCCGGTGGTCGACTGCACTTCGACGACGAGTACTTCCGCGAGGGCGAACGTCCCGCGGGGCAGGATCCCCGGGCAATGTACCGCGGCATGGAAGAGGCCCGGCGGGTGTTCGAGGAGGACGGCAGGCGGATTCTGAACGCGAGTCGATCGTCCTGCCTCGACGTCTTCGAGAGGTGCGACCTGGAAACCGTGATCGGGCGACGCCGGGAGGTGTGAACTCGTCCACGGACTCACGGCGCCTCTCGGCGGCGTCGTCGGACGACTTGAAGGGGTGCCGCATTCGTCGTCTTCTCCACCGACGGCCGAGGTGGCCGTCCTTGAGGAGAAGGGGGCTCGCATGCAGCTGCAGGACAAGGTCGCGCTGGTCACCGGGGCCGGCTCGGGGCTCGGGCGGGAGATCTCGCTCGCATTCGCGCGCGAGGGCGCTCGCGTGTTCGCGACCGACCTCGACGAGCGCTCGGCGGCCGAGACCGCGGCCGAGTGCGGGCGGGCGACGCCCGGGGCCGCCTCCTGCCGCTGCGACGTCGCCGATCCGGGGTCGGTACGGGAGGCCTTCGTGCGTCTCGACGAGACGATGGGCGGCCTCGACGTGCTCGTCAACAACGCCGGGGTCGTGCACTCCGACCCCGCTTACCTGGAGCACGTGAACCGGACGCAGGCGCAGCAGGTCGCCGAACTGATGGCCGGTGGACCGATCACGACGCACTGGCGCACGATCGAGCTTCTCACCGACGAGATGTTCGACCGGATGCTGCGGGTCCACCTCTACGGCACGTTCCACTGCACCCGCGAGGCCCTGCCGCGCATGCGGGTCCAGGGCCGCGGCGGCCGCATCGTCAACATGGGTTCGATCATGGGGACGGCCTCGATGCTCGGCGCGCCGGACTATTGCGCGGCGAAGGGGGCGATCCTCGCCTTCACCCGCGCGACCGCCCGCGAGGCCGCGTCGTACGACGTGCTCGTGAACGCGATCGCGCCCGGGTACGTCGAGACGCCGCTGCTCGTGAACGTCGAGCCCGCGGCGAAGCAGATGATCGCGCTGCAGACGCCGCTTCGGCGACTCGGCGAGCCGGCCGACGTCGCCGCCGCCGCGGTCTACCTGGCCGGACCGGGTGGACGCTTCGTCACGGGGCAGACGTTGTCGCCCAACGGCGGGATCTACATGTCGCAGTGACTCACGGTGTGGTCGCGGCGCCGAGCGCGTCCATCGCCGCGGCGAGACCGGCGACCTTGCCTGGGTCGGCCGGTCCGTCGGTGCGCCAGGAGATCCGCCCGCCGTCGTCGAGCAGGAGGGTGCCGATGCTCTCGCGCCGGGCCCCGACGGCGGCGAGGAAACCGTCGCGGTCGGTGTAGACCGTGACCGTGCGCCGGCGTGCGGCCTCGTCGGGGATGCCGGCCCGCATGCCGTTGTTCAGCCAGAAGCGGAAGGGTGCCGACGACGAGCCGATGACCGGGACCTCGTAGAGCCGGGCGGACGGCCGCGCGGCGAGCAGCGGCTCGACGGCGCGGATCCACGTGTCGACGTCGGCCTGCTGCTCGCGCTCGAAGGCGACGACCACGATCCGAGGGGAGCCCGACAGCCCGGAGGGAAGTCGCACCTCGCGTCCCTCGAGATCGATTCCGGTGACATCGGGGAAGCCGGAGGAGACCGGCCGGAGCGGCGAGTTCGTGCCCGCTCCGATGCAGCCCCCGAGGAGCGCCGAGGCGACGGCGAGAAGGGCGGCGAACGGCGACCGGAGGGAACTCATGGACGGAGACTCGCCGCGGACGCCCGGAAGGGCAAGCGGCCCGGGGCGTGCCCCGGGGGTGCGCCTTCGCGACTCGTCCTCGGCCTTCGAGACGGCGGCGTCCCGGTCGGTTGACTCTCCGGGGCCGTGTGGTCCCTATCGGGGCAACTTCATCCAGAGGAGACTCCGCATGTTCAGCCACATCATGGTCGGTTCCAACGACATCGACGCCTCGAAGAGGTTCTACGACGCCGTGCTCGGCGCGCTCGGCATCCCCGCCGGCGTGATGGACGACAAGGGCCGGATCTTCTACTTCTCGCCCGCCGGCATCTTCGCCGTCACGACGCCGATCAACGGCGCTCCCGCGACGGCGGCGAACGGCGGCACGGTCGGGTTCGCCGCGTCGAGCCCTGCCGCCGCGGATGCATGGCACGCGGCCGGCGTCGCCAACGGCGGCACGACCTGCGAGGACCCTCCGGGCGTGCGCGAGGGCGGTCTCGGCAAGATGTACCTCGCCTACCTTCGCGATCCGTCCGGCAACAAGATCTGCGCCCTGCACCGGATGGGTTGAGGGCGACGGCCCCGGCGTGCGGCGCGACGACGCGCACGCACGCCGGGACCACCCGGCCGGCGGGTGGATTCGCCCGGAGCCTCGCGACCCGTCCGGCGCCTCCCGTGGGAGCCCGGTGCGGCGGGTGGTACGACGGCTCCATGGGTGTGCTCAAGCGCTGGGGCCAGCGGCCGTCCTCGCAGCGTGCGGGGCGCCGTTTCGGCAAGGCCGGTCGGCGCTGGTCGAACCGCCTGCTCTCTCGCGTGCTGCCCTTGCCTCGCAATCACCGCGTCGACGAGATCCCCGAAGTCCGCACCGTCCTGCTCGTGCGGCCGAACCTGAAGATCGGCAACACGATCCTCTCGACGCCGTTCATCCCGGCCCTACGCGCGATGTTCCCCGGGGCCCGCCTGCTCGTGCTCGGCTCCGAGACCTCGGGGGTCGTCCTCGAGAACCTTCCCGTCGACGGGATCCACGTCCTCTCGCGGGCCTTCGTGCTGCGTCCGTGGCGGCTCGCCACCCTGTTGCGCCGGTTGCGGGCCGAGAAGGTGGACGTCGCCGTGGAGGCCGGCATGGGTTCGTTCTCGGGCAGCCTGTTCTCGCTGCTGAGCGGCGCCCGCTACCGCGTCGGCTGCGAGGGGTCGGCGTCGCGCCTGCTGAACGTGC
The DNA here is from genome assembly GCA_018970825.1 of bacterium. Lineage (GTDB taxonomy): Bacteria > Desulfobacterota > Binatia > UBA12015 > UBA12015 > REEB422. The sequence continues at coordinate 8,165 of JAGWVP010000024.1, forward strand.
GCGTGCCGCGCCCGCGCGTCGCGCACGTTCGCGACCGGATCCCCGAATTCGTGCGCTCGCTCGGCGGCGAGTGCTCGGACGAACTCGTCTACCGGGTGTCGGCGGAGGAGGACGCCGCGGCGTCCCGCCTGCTCGCCGATCCCGCCCGAGCCGACCAGGGGCTCCCCTCGGGCTTCCTCGCGATCTTCGTCGGCGGCCATCTCGACAAGCGCCTGCCCGACGATCGCTGGGTCGCGATCGTGGAGGAACTCGATCGCGCCGGGGCCCGCTTCGTCGTGCTCGCGGGGCCGGAGGAGCACGCCCTGCGCGACCGCCTCGCCGCCAGGCCGGAACTCGCGAGGCATCTCCTTTCGCCGCAGCCGCTTCGGATCGTCGCGGCGGTCATGGCGCGCGCCGCGCTCGTGGTCACGACCGACTCGGGTCCGATGCACCTCGCCTCGGCGCTGGGTCGACCGACGATCGCGTTGCTCGAGCGCGAGCGGTCGCGGCGCTTCGTGCCGCGGGGCGCGGACGATCGGGTGCTCATGTCGCCGCGGGTGGAAGACGTGACGGACGCGGTCCGCGGGCATCCTCGCTGGGCGACGGTCACGGGGAACTGAGGCGATCACCCGGCGTGCAGCCGCGGCGTCCCACCCCGACCCCGGGCGACGAGCACGAGGACGCTCCCCTGCATCCGGCACGCGGGCCGTCGGCGAATGCGGGCGGAGATGGTCGCGCGAGAAGAGAGCCACCCGCCGGAGTCGAACCGGCGACCTACTGATTACGAATCAGTTGCTCTGCCAACTGAGCTAGGGTGGCGTGCCCCCCGTCGTAACGCAGGGGGAGGGGGCGGGCAACGGCGGGAAGGCTCCCGGCGGAGCGTCGCGAGGCCCCCGCGGGACCGGTGTTGGCCGATGCCGCGCCGCCGCGATACAGACCAGTGCCGAACCCTGTCCGGCCCGAGGAGGTCCTCGATGAAGATCCTGTTCGCCGCCCTGTCCCTCGCCTTCACCCTCGCGACCCCGCACGCGGCTCGAGCCGCGAACACCCAGAACGAGGTGATGAAGACCTGCAACTCGAAGGCTTCCGCGACCGGGCTCGCCGGCGCCGAGCGCAAGAAGTTCATGTCGACCTGCCTGTCCTCGACCCGCAACGCCCAGCAGAAGAAGATGAAGCAGTGCAACATCGAGGCGACGGGCAAGTCGGGCGACGAACGCAAGTCCTTCATGAAGGGCTGCCTGAGCGCGAACTGAGTCCGCCCGCGGACCGCTCCGCTTGCGGCCCGGTCCCGGCGCGATAGGACTCGCCCGCGATGTCCGTTCCGTCGCAGGGATCGGGGACCTCGCGGAGGTTCGTTCGTGCGGTGCTCCTCGTCGCGGCTTCGGTCGTCGCGATGGAGATCGCTCTCGACGTGGCGTCGCTCGTCGCCGGCGAGCACCTCGAGCGCGGACGCGATGCCGCGGCCCTTCTCGCCTCCGCCGACGTCGCCGTCTACGGCGACTCGACTCCCTACGGCTACCACGCCGGGACGAGCTTCCCCGCGGAGCTCGGCCGCTCGACCGGGCTCCGGGTCGTGAATCGCAGTCGCCCGGCTCTCAACTCGACGCAGGTCGCCGACCTGATGGAGCGGGAGCTGCGCGACGGTGCGCCCCGACTCCTCGTCGTCATGGCCGGTGTGAACGACGCGTGGAACCTCGCCGACGTCGACCCCGAGCTGCTCGGCCCCCTCGGCGCCTGGCGAAGGTGGATTCCCGAGCCTCGTCTCCTGCGCCTGCTCCGCATCTGGACGAAGGCGGGCTCGGCCGACGAGCCGACCGACGGCCCGAAGCCTCGTCGTGGCGACTGGTCGCGGCGCGAGGAGACCGGGCGCGTGCTCGGCCGCGAAGGCGTCGCCCGGATCACCCGGCGCAGCATCGACCGCATCCTCGCGCTCGCACGCCGCCACGGCGCGGAGGTCCTGTTCGTCGGCTACCAGGCGCCCGGCTGGAACGGGTCGGCCGACGCCGTCGGAGCGATCCTCGCGACCGACCATCCCGACCGTTTCGTCGAGACTCGCAGCGCGTTCACCGACCGCGACGCCGAACTCATCCAGGAGGACGCCTTCCATCCGACCGACGAGGGGCAACGCGTGATCGCGGCCCGCCTGCGCGACGCGGTCGCACGGCGAGGCTTGCTCGATCGCGCCCGGCCGGTGCGCACCCCCTGACCTCCCCGCGACCGGGAGCGGGGCTTCCGTCGGCCGCGCGCGGGACTCCGGGGTGATCGACCGGGGCACCCGGTGGAAGGACTCCGGCTCCGAGCACTTGCCGCGCGCGACGTCGTTCGCTTGATCCCATCGAGGCCCGGCGAACGCCTCGCCGGGAGCTCGCGGGAGGCGACACGATGATCGACTTCTACACGGCGGCGACGCCGAACGGCCACAAGATCTCCATCGCGCTCGAGGAGCTCGAGCTTCCCTACGAGGTCCACGCGATCAACCTCATGTCGGGCGACCAGAAGAAGCCCGAGTTCACCCGGATCAACCCGAACGGCCGCATTCCGGCGATCGTCGACCGGGACGAGGGGAACTTCGCGGTCTTCGAGTCCGGCGCGATCCTCGTCTACCTGGCCGAGAAGACCGGCCGCCTGATGCCGGCCGACCGCAAGGGGCGGTCGGAGGTGCTGCAGTGGCTCATGTTCCAGATGAGCGGCGTCGGCCCGATGATGGGGCAGGCGAACGTCTTCTTCCGCTACTTCCCCGAGAAGATCCAGCCCGCGATCGACCGCTACCAGAACGAGTGCCGCCGCCTGTTCGAGGTGCTCGACGGCCGCCTCGGCGAGAGCGAGTGGCTCGCCGCCGACTACTCGATCGCCGACATCGCGACCTGGCCCTGGGTGCGCACCTACAAGTGGTCGGGCGTGAACGTCGACGGACTCGAGAACCTGCAGCGCTGGATGCGGGCGATGAGCGCGCGGCCGGCCTGCCGCCGCGGCGTCGACGTACCGGTGAAGATGCCCTCGCTCGACGACGAGGGGAAGGCCGAGCAGTTCGCGAAGGGCGCGCAGACGATCGTCCAGCGCTGACGAGAGGGGGCGGCGGCGCTCCCACGCACCGCCGCCCCCTCTCGCCTCCGGTCGACGCGACAGCCGCTCCCGCGGGGGCAGCGCAGCCGCGCATGTCGCGCCGGCGGAGACCCGATCGCCCCGGCCGCCCTGCGGTCTGCGCCGAGGAGTTCCCCGTTCGGCTCCTGTTCGTCCGTCCCCTCCCGCCGAGCGGAGGCCTCACGGCTGGTCGCTGGGCGACGCTGCGTCCGCGCCGCTCCGGCGCGCGCATGCCCCGGGCCCGGAGCGTCGGCCCACGCGGCTTCGGAGCCGCCTCCGGCCCGGCGTGGGTCGATCGACCTCAGGAGCGCTTCGGTGCGATCCCGTCGACGAACGCTCGCAGTCGGCCCTCGACTGCCGCCGGGTCGGTCGCGCCGAGCATCGCTGCGCCGAGCGGGTCGCAGGCGACCCGGAGCGGGGAGTCGTCGTCGAGGATCGCGTCTGCGATGCGCCGCGCGGCTTCCGGGGCCGGGGTGACGAGATCGCCGAGCGACATGCGCCCGTCGTGCAGGCGGAGCGCCGCATCGCGGTACTCCGGCCAGCCGGCCGCTTCGGGTTCGCGCGCCGAGCCCGCCAGCATGTCGGTGTCGATCGGCCCGGGCATCACCTCGAGAACCCGGATGCCGAGCCGGCTCACCTCGGCCAGGAGCGACTCGCCGAAGGACGACACCGCGGCCTTGCTCGCCCGGTACGCCGAGTAGAACGGCACGGGCGAGAGCAGCGACGACGACGTCACGTTGCAGACGACGCCTCCCCCCGCGGCCCGCAGGCGCGGGATCGCGCGGCGGGTGAGGTCGACGAGCCCGAAGACGTTGGTCTCGAAGACACCTCGCCAGTCGTCGATCGGCTGGCACTCGACGGGCAGGTAGGCGCATTCGACGCCGGCGTTGTTCACGAGCACGCGGAGCGTGGCCGGCAGGGCCCGGGCGGTCTCGTCCGGTCGCGTGACGTCGAGCCATGCGACCCGGAGGCGTCCGCCGCGGGTCGCCGCCTCGGCGGCGAGCGAGTCGCCGTCGGCGGTGCGCCGCATGGTCGCGATCACCTCGAATCCGCGTGCGGCGAGTTCGAGAGCGACCGCGCGCCCGAGCCCGCGGCTCGCGCCCGTCACGAGGGCGATCCCGGCAGCCTCCACGAGCTTCCTCTATCCCGGACGGGCCCGGTCCCGCGAGCCCCGTGCGCGAGCCGCGGATGCTCCTGCGCGGACCGGGGAGGGGCGGGCCCGGGGCCCCGCGTTGACAGACGACGGCCCGGGTCCTCTAGTCGCGGCCGGGGGGGACCTGATGGGCGACTACGACGCGATCGTCATCGGCTCGGGGGAGGGCGGCCTGACGGCGGCCCTCGCGCTCGCGCGCTCGGGCAAGCGGGTCGCCGTCTTCGAGCAGCACGACCGACCCGGCGGGTACAGCCAGTCGTTCCAGCTCGACGGCTACCAGTTCAGCCCCGGCGTGCACTACGTCGGCGCGCTCGGCCCCGGCAAGAGCCTCCGGCAGATCTACGAGGGGCTCGGCGTCGCGAACGACCTCGTGTTCCTCGAGATCGACCCGACGGGTTACGACCGGGTCTTCGCGGGCGGCGACCGCTTCGACATTCCCGCCGGGCGAGACCGCTTCAAGGAGAAGCTGCAGACGACCTTCCCGTCGGAGCGCGAGGGCCTCGACCGCTACTTCGACGTGATCTCGAAGTTGATCGACGAGATGGGGTGGGCCGCCCCGATCCACGGCGTGCTCGACGCGGCCCGCATGGTCGCCCACATGCCGACGACGCTGCTCCACGGCCTCCAGCCGCTCGGCGCCTTTCTCGACGGCTGCACGAAGGACCCCTTCCTGCGCGCGATCCTGACGATCCAGTCGGGCGACCACGGCATGGCGCCCTCGCGCGCGCCGACCGCGCTCCACGCGGGCCTCCAGGGCTACTATTTCGACGGCGGCTGCTACCCGCGCGGCGGGGCCCACTCGATTCCCGAGACCTTCGTCCGCCACGTCCGCGCCCACGGCGGCGAGGTCCACCTCGGCTCGCCGGTCGCGAAGATCCTGGTCGAGGACGGACGCGCGCTCGGCGTGCGCCTCGCCGACGGTCGCGAGATCCGCGCCGGGATCGTCGTGTCCAACGCCGACCCCGGCGTCACCTGGGGCGAGCTCGTCGACCCCGAGCACCTGGGCTTCTTCCTGCGCCGCCGCATCGAGCACCTGCA
>JAGWVP010000623.1 GCA_018970825.1 bacterium
GACGGCGGCGGCGAGCGCGAACCCGACCGGCCACAGCAGGTGGCGCAGGCGCTCGACGGCCGCCGCGAGCGCCGGGCCGTGCACGACGTGGAGGTACGCGATCACGACGCCGACGAAGATCTCGTCGAACCGGTTGTGCGACCGGTAGTAGAAGCCGCCGAGCAGCTCGATGGCGGGATCGGCCCGGAACTGCAGCATCCGCCCCGCGAGCGGCAGGAGCACGCAGCCGACGAGCAGCGGGAGACGAAATCGCGCGGGCGCCAGCCGGAAGATCGCGAGGAGCAGGGGCGGGAGCAGCACGTAGAAATGCTCCTCGACGCAGAGCGACCAGGTCCAGCTCATGACGGACGCCCCGTCCGAGGGCTGCAGGTAGTTGTTCAGGTAGGCGAAGTTCTCCCAGGCGAGCCGTCGCAGGACCGACGGATCGCTCGTCCCGAACAGGAAGTACCAGGCTCCGCCGATGCCGCCGGCCGAGAGCAGCAGCACCCCCGCCAGCACGAGCCAGTAGGCCGGGAGGATCCGGAAGCTTCGGCGAGCCCAGAACTTCGCCCAGTGGATCCGTCGGTCGCGGAGCAGCTCGCCGATCAGGATCCGACCGATCAGGAAGCCCGAGAGGACGAAGAAGATGTCGATGCCCGTCCAGAAGCCGTTCAGCACGCGTCGGACCGGGTTGTCGTCGTGGAACTGCCCCGACCAGAGCCCGCAGTGGTAGACGTGGACGATCACCGAGGCGAAGCCGCGCATCCCGTCGAGCGCGGCGAAGTTCCCGGCCGGTCGCTCGAAGAGGTCCCGCACCACGCGGGCCCGGAAGCCCCTCGGGGCGGCAGGCACGCTGGCGTCGGCGACCGGGCTCACCGTGGCACCGGGAACACGTGGCACGCGACCGCGCGATCGCCCGCTCCCGCGACCAGTTCCGGTCGCTCCGTGCGGCAGCGCGCCTCCGCGAACGGGCACCGCGGGTGGAACGCGCATCCGGGCGGAGGCGCGACCGGGCTCGGCGGGTCTCCCTGCACGCTCGGCGCGGCGGGCCGCGGGTCGACCGACGCCTCCGGCACCGCCGCGAGCAGCGCGCGCGCATACGGGTGGAGAGGCCCCGCCAGCAGTGCGTCGCGCGGCGCGATCTCGACCACGCGCCCCAGGTAGAGCACGGCGATGCGATGGCTCAGGTGCGCCACCACCCGCAGGTCGTGCGACACGAAGAAGTAGGTGAGGCCGTGGCGGGCCTGCAGGTCGGCGAGCAGGTTCACGACCTGCGCCTGCACCGAGACGTCGAGTGCCGACACGGGTTCGTCGAGCACGAGGAAGCGCGGCCCGACCGCGAGCGCGCGCGCGATGCCGACCCGCTGGCGCTGCCCGCCGCTGAACTCGTGCGGGTAGCGGTCGGCGTGCTCCGGCCTGAGTCCGACCTCCTCGAGCAGTCGTTCCACTCGCTCGCGCTTCTCGGCCCCTCGAGCGATGCGGTGAATCTCGATGCCCTCGGCCACGATGTCGCCGACGCGCATGCGCGCCTCGAGCGAGCCGTAGGGGTCCTGGAAGACGATCTGCATCTCGCGCCGCAACGCGCGCATCTCGCGCGCCGAGAGGTCGCCCAGACGCCGTCCGTCGAAGACCACCTCGCCGGCCGTCGGCTCGATGAGCCGGATCAGCAGGCGGCCGAGCGTCGACTTGCCGCAGCCCGACTCGCCGACCACGCCGAGCGTCTCGCCGCGGCGCACCGACAGCGTCACGTCGCTCACCGCGTGCACGACCTCGGTCCCGCGGCCGAACAGCCCGCGGCGCAGCGGGAACGACTTCGAGAGCCCGCGCGCCTCGACGAGCGCGGGCGTGCCGGGGCCGGGCTCGGCGGGTCTCTCGTCGCGGCTCGCCGGGTCGCTCACGCGTTCACCCCCGCTTCCGTGCCCGCGAGCGGGAAGTGGCAGGCGACGAGCCCCTCGCCGTCGCGCGCCGGGCGCAGAAGCGGGTCCTCCGTCGCACAACGGGCCTGCGCGAACGCGCAGCGCTCGCGGAAGCGACAGCCCGACGGAAGTCGTCGCAGGTCGGGCACGACCCCCGGGATCGCGACCAGGCGCGCCGCCCGCTCGCGGAGCCGGGGTAGCGAGGCGAGCAGCGCCGCGGTGTACGGGTGCGCGGGTCG
>JAGWVP010000624.1 GCA_018970825.1 bacterium
AGCTTGATGTTCAGGTACTTGACCATCGCCCGGTTCTCGGCGCGACCGATGATGCCGCCGAGCGCGATGACCGAGTCGACCTCCGCGATCTCCGACAGCAGGTACTGCAGGGCCGCGGCGCTGGCGAGCGCGTCCGGGTCGGGGTTGTCGTGCGGGAGGATGACGACCGGATCGCCTCCTTCCACCGCCTCGATCAGCGAGACCAGGGGTCCCTTGGATTGGCCCATAGGTCGCGGCGGCCGCACGCTGCCTGCCGACGCGTGGCCACGTTCTTAACTCTCGGTCCCCGGGGTCGCCAGCCCGGCCCGGGGGGCCCGGCCATGACGACGGGCCGGCGGACTGGTACCCCGACCGGTGCAGGGCTTCTTCCTTTGGATTCGATCCAGGAGATCCGCGCGCGCCTCCTGCGCGTCGCCGAGTCCCCTTCGGCCGACCTCGCCGAGGGGGCCCTGCTCGTCGCCGCGGAGGAGAACCCGGCGCTCGACCTCGCCGAATCCCTCGACCTGCTCGACGGGATCGCGGCGTCGGCGGCGGCACGCCTTCGCGCCGACGCCGACCCGGCCTCGGCGCGCCGCGTGCTCGTCGACGAGATCTTCGAGCGACGCGGGTTCGAGGGTGCGACGACCGACTACGACGATCCCCGCAACAGCTTCCTCGACCAGGTCCTCGTCCGGCGCCGCGGGATCCCGATCACGCTGTCGATCGTGTACGTCGCGACCGCCGCCCGCATCGGCCAGCGCGCGTTCGGCGTGAACGCGCCCGGGCACTTCCTGCTGCGCCACGGGGACGCCGTGATCGACGCCTTCGCAGGCGGGCGCGAGGTACCGGCCGAAGACCTCGCGCGCCGTCTTCGGGCGGCGGGCGTGGAGGACGTCGCGACGACGGCCGCCCTGCTCGTCGCCCATCCCCCGACCCACCGCGAGATCCTGAGTCGCGTGCTCCGCAACCTGAAGGCGATCCACCTGCGGCGCAAGGAAATGGAACGCGCGCTCGCCGACGTCGATCGCCTGGTCCTCCTGAACCCGGACCAGCCCCACTGGCTGCGGGATCGGGCCGCCCTCTACCAGCACCTCGGCTGCACGCATGCCGCGATCGCCGACCTCGAGAAGTTCTGCGAGTGCGCTCCCGGCGACCCCGAACGCGACGTCGTACGCAGGGCCCTCGCCCAGCTCGTCCGCAACGCCCCTGCCGTCCACTGACCGTCCGACGCCCGCCCGGTCCGGGCCCGCGTCCCGCTGCGAAGGCCCGCCGCATCGCGAGGAGAAACCTGGTTGAGCCACACCGACGATCCGATCCGGCCGGAGCCCCCCGCATCCCCGGGGCCGGATTTCTTCTTCGACCGCTTCGGGCTCGACGCCCGCGCCCTCGAGTCCACGCTCGGCGCGGCGCTGGCTCGCCGCGCCGACTTCGCGGACCTCTATTTCGAGCACCGGTCGAGCGACTCGGTCTCGCTCGACGAGGGACTCGTGAAGAAGGCGAACCAGTCCGTCTCGCAAGGTGCCGGGGTGCGCGTCCTCGCGGGCGAGAAGACCGGGTACGCGTATTCCGACGAAGTGAGCCTCGAGCAGCTTCGCGTCGCGGCGAGCCACGCCGGCGCCATCGCCGCGGCCGGAGGAGGCATGCCCGCCGTCGGACTGCGCAGCGCGGGCCGGCCGGAACGGGACCTCTACCCGGTGCCGGGCGACGGCGTCCGGCGGCCGCTGCCCGAGCGCGTGGCCCTGCTCGAGCGCATCGATCGCGCGGCCCGCGCCTACGACCCGAGGATCCGCAACGTGATGGCGTCGGTCGGCACCGAGAGCAAGGTCGTCCTGGTCGCGAACTCGGCGGGCGACCTCGTGGCGGACGTCCAGCCCCTGCTGCGGGTCAACGTCACCTGCATCGCGGAGGACGGCGGACGCCGCCAGCAGGGCAGCGCCGGCGGCGGAGGACGGCACGCCTTCTCGTGGCTGGTCGACGACGAGGAGAGAGCCCTGGGTTACGCGCGCGACGCCGCGCGACAGGCGATCGTGAACCTCGACGCGACGGACGCCCCGGCCGGGCCGATGACGGTGGTCCTCGGCGCCGGGTGGCCGGGGATCCTGCTCCACGAAGCGATCGGCCACGGCCTCGAGGGCGACTTCAACCGCAAGGG
>JAGWVP010000625.1 GCA_018970825.1 bacterium
ACGTCGTGCGCTGCTTCGACGACCCGAACGTGATCCACGTCGACGGGTCGGTCGACCCCGTGCGGGACGTCGAGGTGATCGAGACCGAACTCGTGCTCGCCGACCTGCAGGCGGTCGACAACCGCATCGATCGGCTCGGCCGCAAGGCGCGCGGGGACAAGGACGCGGTCGTCCAGCTGGAGGCGGCGAGGCGCCTGCAGGCCCACCTCTCCGACGGCAAGCCCGCGATCGCCTTTCCCGATCGCGGCGCCCCGGGCGCGGCCGAGCTCTTCGCCGAGGTCGGCCTCATCACTTCGAAGCCGGTCATCTACTGCGCGAACGTGGACGAACCTGCGCTCGCGGACGACAACGCCCACGTCGCGGCGCTCCGCGCCTGGGCGGAACCTCGACGAGCGCACGTGGTGAAGATCTCGGCGAAGGTCGAGGCCGAGCTCGTGGGCCTGGAGGAGGACGAGCGCGCGGAGCTGCTCGCCGCCTACGGCGCGACCGAGAGCGGCATCGAGCAGGTGATCCGCGAGGGCTACGCGATCCTCGGGCTGGTGAGCTACTTCACGGCAGGCGAGAAGGAAGTCCGGGCCTGGACGATCGAGCGCGGATGGAAGGCCCCGCGCGCGGCCTCGGTGATCCACACCGACTTCGAGAAGGGCTTCATCCGGGCCGAGGTCATGTCCTTCGCCGACTACGTCGCCCACCGCGGCGAGGCCGGCTGCCGCTCCGCGGGCGTGTTCCGCGTCGAGGGCAAGGACTACGTGGTCGCCGACGGCGACGTCATGCACTTCCGCTTCAACGTCTGACGCAGGCCGCCCCGGGGCGCTCCGACGGCTCCGAAACCTTGCGCCGACCGGGTGGTTTCCGTATCCGCAGCCCGTGGCCGACCCCACCCTGATCGAGCGCGCCGACATCCTCCTCGAGGCGCTGCCGTACATCCGCCGCTTCGCCGGCAAGACCATCGTCATCAAGTACGGCGGCCACGCGATGACGGACGCGGCGCTCAAGCAGGCGTTCGCCGAGGACGTGGTGCTGCTGAAGGCCGTCGGGATCAACCCGGTGGTCGTCCACGGCGGCGGACCCCAGATCGACCGCATGCTTTCCGACCTGCAGATCCCGTCGGAGTTCCGCCGCGGGCTGCGGGTCACCGACGCCGCGACGATGCGGGTCGTCGAGATGGTCCTCGCCGGGCAGATCAACGGCGAGATCGTCACCATGATCAACCAGGTGGGCGGACGCGCCGTCGGCATCTCGGGCAAGGACGGGAACCTGATCGTCGCGAGGCGCGTCGCGGCGCCCGGGACCGAGGGCGACATCGGACAGGTCGGCGAGATCGTGGGCATCGAGCCGGAACTCGTCGCGTCGCTCGAGCAGCGCGACTTCGTCCCGGTCATCGCACCGGTCGGCGCGAGCGCCGAGGGCGAGAGCCTGAACATCAACGCCGACACGGCGGCGGGCCGATTGGCGGAGGCGCTGCGCGCGGAGAAGCTCCTGCTGCTCACCGACGTGACCGGCATCAAGGACGCCGACGGCAACCTGATCGCGACGATCACGGCGTCGGAGGCCGAGCGGCTGATCGCGAGCGGCGTCGTCACCGCCGGCATGATCCCGAAAGTCGAGTGCGCCCTGCAGGCGCTGCACGGCGGCGTCCAGAAGGTGCACGTGATCGACGGTCGCGTGCGTCATGCCGTCCTCCTCGAACTCTTCACCGACCAGGGCGTGGGCACCGAACTCGGCCGCGACGCGATCCCGGCGGGCAAGCGTGCCGCCCGGAACTCGTCACGGGGGAGGAGTGCCGGGTGAGTACCCCGACGCCCGAGCCGCCCGGCCCGAAGAGTGCCGAGATCATCGCCCGAAACCAGCGCTACCTGCTTCCCACCTACGCGCGATCCGACGTCGTGATCGCGCGCGGCCGCGGCGCCGAGATCTGGGACGCCGACGGACGGCGGCGGCTCGACTGGTTCTCCAGCATCCTCTGCACGAACCTCGGGCACTGCCATCCCGCGGTCACCGCCGCGATCCAGCGCCAGGCCGAGACCGTCGTGCACGTCTCGAACATCCAGCACAGCGAGCCGCAGTCGCGGCTCGCCGAGCTGCTCGTCGAGAACTCGTTCGGCGACGCGGTCTTCCTGTGCAACAGC
>JAGWVP010000025.1 GCA_018970825.1 bacterium
GCGAGAGGATCGCGTCGCGCTGCTCGTCGGTGAGCGCCGCGCCGTGCTCCGACAGCATCTCCTGCGACCAGGGCCAGGTCGAGTCGCTGTGCGGGAAGTCGTTCGCCCACAAGAGCCGGTGCCAGTCGAGCATGTCGACGCTGCGGAACGCGACCCAGTCGTCCTGGAAGGTCGTGTAGATGCCGGAGGCGAACCACTCCGACGGAAGGCGCGTGAGTTCCTGCCCCGCCGGAAGCCAGTTGCGGTGGCGCTTCCAGGCGTGGTCCATCCGGTACATGAAGTGCGGCACCCAGCCCGCGTCGGCCTCGACGCAGACGACGCGCAGCCGCGGGTGGCGCTCGAAGACGCCGCCCAGCACCAGCATGCCCATGATGTCCTGGCAGCCGCGGATGACCGCGAGGAAGCCGTTCATCTTCGGCCCCCGGCGGGTCGCCGTGACGAAGTCGCGGCCGGTCAGGATGTGGAACGCGAGCGGCAGGCCGATCTCGATCGCCGCCTCCCAGAACTCGTCGTACTCGGGCGCGTCGTAGTCCGCGACGACCGGGTTCGCGGGCATCATCACGCCTCGAAGTCCGAGCGCCGCCATCGCCTCCAGGTCGCGGATGCCCTCCTCCGGCGTGCGCATCGCGGTCTGTCCGACGCCGAGCAGGCGCGCCGGCGCGTGCGCGCAGTAGGCGGCGATCCAGCGGTTGTACGCGTCGAAGCAGGCCTTCTTGTAGTCGGGGTCGGGGTGGTTGCAGAGCACCATGCCGACGGTCGGGTAGATCACCTCGGCCGCGACGCCGTCGCGATCCTGATCGAGCAGGCGGGCGGCGGGATCCCACCCTCCGCGATGGAGATCCTCGAAGCGGGTGCCCATCATGCGGATCTGCTCGGGCGGCTTGCCGGCCGCGGCGACGATCCCGAGCGGGACGGGCGTCTTCATCCCGTCGATCACGTAGACGTCGCCTGCGCCCTCGACGTGGTGGATGCGAGGCACGCGATCGCGAAAGGCCGGCTCGACGTCGTCCCATGCGTCGGGCGGCTCGGTCACGTGGGAGTCGGCCGAGATGACGGGTGGTCTCACGTGCGGATCCTCCGGCCGGGGCGGACGCGACGTGCGGCGACCCCCCGCCGCACGTCGGCCCGGACCACGACTCTCGTGCCCGTATGGACCGGCGGCTCGGGCGATGGCAAGTGCTTCCCCGGCCGACGGGCCGGCGGAGAGGCGCGGGGTGCGACAATTCGCCCCTTTGAACCCGGGGGGGCCTCCAGTACCCCAACGCACGGCCACCCCGATGACACCTCGCTTCGCCCCGAACCGGCGGACGCGCGCGTCCCTGGCGCGGTTCGCGGCGGCCCTGATCGTCGCCCTCCTCCTCGTCCCGTTCGCCGGCTCCCCGGCTCGGGCCTGCGACGTCTGCGCGGCCTACACCCCGTGCGACGAGTGCGACGTGTACCGCGCCGTCGACGAGACGCGTTCCAAGGTCGGCCTGCGCATCGGTCTGTTCGAACAATACACGCAGTTCCGGACCGAGCAGCTGAACGGGAGGGAGCAGCCCAACCCGTTCGGAGAGCATCTCTACAGTTCGATCTCGCAGGTCCTGGTCGGCTGGCAGTTCACGCGCCGGTTCAGCGTGCAGGCGAACCTGCCCGTCATCGTCCGGAACTGGCGACGCGTGCTCGGGGCCGGAGAGATCCAGACCAGCACGCGGGGTGGGATCGGCGACCTCGTCCTGCTCGGCAACTTCCTCGCCTGGGACAGGTCGGGGGACGACGGTCTCCTCCGCTTCGACGTCCTCGGCGGGCTCGAGTTGCCCACCGGGGACTCCGGGTTCCTCGCCGAGGAGATGGCCGAGGAAGAGGGGATGGCCGACGGCCACGGCCTCGCCCGTCCCGCGCACGGAGACGAGGTCCCGAGCGGCGTCCACGGGCACGATCTCGCCTTCGGGTCGGGCTCGGTGGACGGCGTGATCGGGCTCCAGGTCTTCGGCAGCTGGCACCGCTTCTTCGGCTCGGCCGTGACGCAATACAAGATCACGCGGACCGGCTCCTACGGCTATCGCTACGCGAACGACCTCACCTGGTGGGGCGGCCCCGGCGCCTGGCTCGTCCTCGACCCGAAGTACACCTTCTCCGCCCAGGCGATTCTCTCGGGGGAGACCAAGGGGCAGGACGTGCAGAAGGGCGTGAGTTACGACGACACCGGGATGACGTCGCTCTTCTGCGGCCCGGCCTTCGCCTTCACCTGGGGCACCTCCGTCAACGCCGAGGTCGCAGCGGTCCTCCCCGTGGTGTTGAACAACACGGGCTACCAGATCGTGCCCGACTTCCGGCTGCGCGCAGCCCTCGTCTGGCGATTCTGAGCGGCGCGGCGACCGGGGACACGGCGATGGCGCGACCGAGCGAACGCGAGACGGCCGTCCTCCGGGAGATCGAGCCCGGGGCCGGGTCGGCCGCACGCGAGCCCTCCTTCCTCGACCCTGCGGTCGGAATCGACCCGGCCGCCGTCGCGCCCGACGCGACGGCCCGGATCAACCTCTCGTGGCTGCTCCGGCTGCGCTGGGGGGCCGCACTCGGTCAGCTCGCGACGATCCTCGTCTCCTCGCGCCTGCCGGGCGTCGACCTTCCGCTCGCGAAACTGCTCGCGCTCGTCGCGCTCGGTGCCGCGAGCAACCTCGCCTGCGCCGCCTGGGCCGCACGCACGCGCAGGGTCGGCCCCGCGGCGATCGCCCTCCTCATGGCCTTCGACGTCCTCCTCCTCACCGGGCTCTTCCACTGGAGCGGAGGGGCCTCGAACCCGTTCACCTCCCTCTACCTCGTCAACATCGCGCTCGCGGCGGTCGTGCTGCCGACGGCGTGGACGTGGGCGCTGGTCGCACTCGCGGTCGCGTGCTTCTCCGCGCTCTTTCTCGAGCCCGGCGATCCGCACGCGATGCACGCGATGCACGGCCGCGGGGGCGACGCGGGTCGCCTCACCCTCCACCTGCGCGGCATGTGGGTCGCCTTCGCGGTCGCGGCCGCGTTCATCGTCTGGTTCGTCCAGCGCGTGACGCGCGCCCTCTCGGTGCGCGAGCGGGAACTCGACCGCGCCCGGACCGCCGTCGTCCGCAGCGAGCGGCTCGCCTCTCTCGCGACGCTCGCCGCCGGCGCCGCCCACGAACTCTCCACGCCGCTCGCGACGATCGCGATCGCGGCCAAGGAGCTCGAGCGCGAGCTCGACCGGGGGCACGCGAGCGAGTCGGCGGTCGGCGACGTGGCGCTCATCCGCGGGCAGGTCGAGCGGTGTCGCGACATCCTCGTCCAGATGGCCGCCGAGGCCGGCGCCAGCACCGGCGAGGATTTCTCGCGCGTGACCACGTCCGAGCTGCTGCAGGCCTCGCTGCGCGGGATCCCCGAGCCCGAGGGGTCGCGGGTGACCCTCGATCCCGGCCCGGACGCGCACGTGGTCGTGCCGATCCGCGCGGTGGCGCAGGCGCTGCGCGCCGTCGTGAAGAACGCGCTCCAGGCCTCGCCCGCCGCGACCCCGGTCGAGCTGCGCGCCGGGGCGACCGGAGCCGCGTGGACGCTCGAGGTTCGCGACTCGGGGAACGGGATGTCTCCCGAGGTCCTCGCCCGGGCCTTCGACCCGTTCTTCACCACCAAGGCGACCGGACAGGGCATGGGACTCGGCCTCTTCCTCGCGCGCGACGTGCTCGCGCGCGTGGGCGGCGATCTCTCGCTGCGCTCGCGCGAGGGTGCGGGGACGGTCGCCACGATCCGCCTCCCGCTCGCGGACGCGGCCGGGGCGGTCGCGTGAGCCGGATCCTCGTGGTCGACGACGACCACCTGCTGCGGGAGCGTCTCGCGCGCGCCTTCCGCGACCGCGGCCACGAGGTCTCGGTCGCGGCCGACGCCGACTCGGCGCTCGAAGTCCTGGCCGGCGACCCGCCCGAGCGCGCCGTGGTCGACCTGCGGATGCCCGGAAGGTCGGGCCTCGACCTCGTGCGCGACCTGCTCGAAAGGATCCCCGCGATGCGCATCGTGGTGCTGACCGGCTACGGCAGCATCGCGACCGCGATCGAGGCGATCCGCATGGGGGCGACCTACTACCTGCACAAGCCGGCCGACGCGGACGAGGTCCTCGCGGCCTTCGACCGCGACTCGACGGCTCCCGACGAGGCGGCCCGCAACGACGTCACCACCCCGTCGCTCGCCCGCGCGGAGTGGGAACACATCAACCGGGTGCTCGCCGACTGCGGGGGCAACGTCTCGGAAGCCGCGCGGCGGCTCGGGCTCCACCGCCGCTCGCTGCAGCGGAAGCTCCAGAAGTACCCGCCGGCGGAATGAGTGGCACCGACCGCCCGTTCGTGGTACCGGAATGCCCTCGTCGGGACGATGCCGCCCCGATCCGAAGAAGGAAGATGGAGGTGACCGTGAGGACCGTCCGCCTGACCCTGGCCGCGATCGCGATCGCGGCATCGACCGACGCCCGCGCGCACGACGGCGCGGGGCCGCACACCCACGGAAGCGCGGACCCGAGGCCCTGCGCGGAGAGTCCCGCGGCGACGGCCCCGGGCGACCGGGAGGACGCGAAGACTCCCGTCCGCGGCGACGAACGGCGCGACGAGGAGCCCGGAACGCGCGGGGAGAGCCGCCCCGTCACACGCTGACCACGCGTTTCAGACGGCGCACGAGGAAGGACCGCGAGGTGCACGCGATGGTCGATCGACGCGACACCCACCCATTCGCGGCGCGCATGCGACCGGTCGCCGCGCGGCTTCTCTTCGCCGTGCTCGCGGTGGCCCTCCCGGTCACGAGTGCGATCGTCGCGCCGGCCCGGGCCGAGGCTCCGGCTTCTCCCGCACCCCCGCTGCGGGTGGGTGTCACGCTCCACCCCTACGACTCCTGGACGCGCAACGTCGTCCGCGGCACCGACGTCGAGGTCGTGCCGATCCTTCCCGGCGACGTCGACGCGGGCGACTACCAGGTCCGGCCGCAGGACGTCGAAAAGATCGCCGCCCTCGACGCGATCGTCGTGAACGGGCTCGGTCACGACGCCTTCGTCGATGGCATGATCGAGGCGTCGGGGAACCGGCGCCTGCGCGTCGTCCGGGTGAACGAGGCGACCCCCCTGCTCCCGGGGGCTCACGGCGAGACCGCCAACTCCCACACCTTCCTCTCGTTCTCCAACGCGATCGCCCAGAGCCGCGCGATCGCGGATGCGCTCGGCGGGATGCGTCCGGCGCTCGCGGCGAAGTTCCGGGAGAACGCGGCCGCGTACGCGAAGAGGCTCCGCACGATCAAGAACGCCGCCCTCTCGCGACTCGCCGACGCACGCGTGCGCCGCGTCGTCACCGTGCACGACGGGTACGCCTACCTCATGCAGGAACTCGGCGTGGAGATCGCCGGAGTGGTCCAGCCGGCCCACGGCCTCCAGCCGTCGGCGAAGGAACTCGCCGCGATGGTCGACCTGCTCCGGAAGGAGAAAGTCGCGGTCGTGTTCGCCGAAGAGACGTTTCCCGAAGCGATGCTCGTCGTGCTGCGCGAAGAGGGGCACGCCCGGGTCTACGTGATCGGACACGTCGCGTCGGGCGAGTATGCCGACGACAAGTTCGAGCGCGAAATGCAGGAGAACGTCGACGTGATCTCGAAGGCGCTGGTCGACGATCCGCCGAGGTGACGGAAACCGCGGCCCCGCCCGTTCACGGACGGGGCCGCTGCGTCGATCGGAAGGCGTGCCGTGATCGTGTGCCGCGACCCGGCTTCAGTTGCGGGCCGCGCCCTCGAGGATCCAGCGCCGGATCGCCTCGATCGTCGAATCCGACAGCGGCGGAGCACCGAGCGGCATGCGCGGCTCGTCGTCGCCGTTCACCATGTGGAAGAGGTGGCTCACGTCGGGGTCGAAGGGCTCGACGAGCAGGTGGGCCGGATCGTGGTGCGAGGGTACCCGGAAGATCGCGTCGTAGGCGACGCCGTCGGACAGGTCGAGCTCCTCGGCCGGGTTCGCCCCGCCGTGGCAGCCCGCACTCGAACACGTCGAGTCGAACAGCGGCTCGATGCTTCCCTTGAACGTCGCCTGCGTCGCCGGCGGCAGCAGGAAGGAGCCCGAAATCGGGATGTTGGTGCCGATCGGGGTCCACGCCGCGTCGGAACACGGCGCCGACGCGCAGCGGTCCGCGCCCCAGCAGTCGAGCAGGTACTGGTTTTCGGCCGGGTTCGCGGCGGGCGTCTCGCTCGTGATCCTGCACCAGATGAACGACGGGTCGCTGCCGTCGGACTTGAAGACGTTGCCGGTCACGGTGCGGTCGGCGAGGTTGTAGGAGATCGCCCAGCGCTCGTTGCCGACGTCCTTGTTGATGAGGTAGCCGCGCGAGTCGGGCGTCATCTGGGATCCCGACTGGCGCTGCGCGCGCGCCTCGCCGGCGAGCGCGACGAGGGCGATGGCCGCGAGGGCGAAAGGGTACCGACCGATCATTTCTCCTGCCTCCTGTCCGTTCCTCGCGGCCCCGGCGGCCGCTCGATTTTCGTGTCCCCGCTCCCGCGAGGAGCGCAAGGGAGAACTTCCACGGTCGCGTCTTAACCCGGCCCCCCGCGGCCGACGATGCGACATGATGTCGCGCGGCGGCCCGGGGGACGCTCGGCCGGCTCGTGGGCGCGGCACGCCTCGCGGAGCGAGGCCGCTTCAACCCGGCCGTCGTCGATGCCTAGGATGGCGACGATGCCCCGCGGTCGTCGCCTCGTCGCCCTTCTCCCGGTCCTCGGGTTCCTGCTCGCTCTCGCCGCACCGCGCGCGCGCGCCCACGGGCTCGCTCCCGTCCTGCTCGAGATCTCGGCGCGGGCCGACGGCACGGCGTCGATCCTCTGGAAGACCGCACCGTCGCTTCCGCGCGGCGCCCGCCTCGAGCCGGTCCTGCCCGGGCACTGCCGAACGATCGGCGTTCCGACGACGGGTGCCACCCCCGAGGGAGTGACGCGCTCCTGGCAGGTCGACTGCGGTCCGGCGGGACTCGTCGGCGAGTCGATCGCGGTGCGCGACCTCGACGTCGCCCGAACCGACGCGCTGGTTCGCCTCGCCCTTCCCGACGGCCGCGAGATCCGCGCCGTGCTGCGCGGCGAACGCCCGGACTTCGTCGTCCCGCGTCGCCCCTCGGCGGCCGAGTCCTTCGCGGGCGGCGTCCGCGAAGGACTCGCGCGGCTCGCCGGTCGCGCCGACGCGCTCCTGTTCGTGGCCGGTCTCGTGCTGCTCGCGCGCGACCGCGGATCGCTCGCGGCCGCGCTCGCCGCCTTCGCGCTCGCGAGCAGTGTGACCCTGCTCGGTGCAGGGCTCGGCGCGATCGTTCCGCGGGCGGCGCTCGCCGACTTCCTCGCCGCGACGAGCGTCGTCGCGATCGCAGCCGAGGTCGCCCGCGAAGACGCGGACACGCGCGCGCGCCGAAGCCCCTGGGTCCCGGCCATGCTCCTCGGCGCGGTCCACGGGCTCACGCTGGCACCGGGGCCGGAACGCTCGCCGAACGGGGACCCGGTCGGCACGATCTCCCTGCTCGGACACCACCTCGGGGTCGAGGCCGCCCTCCTGCTCGCCGCGGCGGGTCTCGGGGCCGCGTGGCTCGCGGCCTGCGAGGCCTGCGCCCGCGGCGGCCGCACCGACCTTCCGGCCGACCTCGCACGGGCGCTCGCCTACCCGGTCGGCTGCGCGGCCGCGTTCCTCGCCTTTCGCGGTGCCGCGGGCCTCGTCTCCTGACGGAGCCTTCGCGGCACCGCCCTTGGCCTGTGCCGCCCGTCGGCTAGGGTTCGAAAAGACATGGAACCCGCGATCTCCCACGAGCCGTCTCCTTCCTCCGCCACCGGGCCCTCCCCCGACCTTCGCTTCGGGACCTTCACCGAACGCGGTCCGTGGGTGCTCGACGACCCTGCGTCGCTGCCCTGGCGCGCGCGGACGAAGGAATTGCGGCAGGCCGCGCGCGACGAGGTCCCGGTCCTCACGAACCCGACGACCTTGCCGCCGGTCGGCCGGTTCCTCGGCGCGGGCGGACGGATCGGGGCGGCGCTCGTCGCGTGGAACTTCGGCGAGCGCAAACGAGGGCTCACCGAGTCCCGCGCCGGGCTCTCGCGCCGACTGCGGCGCTGCTTCGAGGTGCTCGGCCCCGCGTACATCAAGCTCGGGCAGATCGTGTCCTCGGGCAAGGGGATCTTCCCCGACGAGCTCGTCGACGAGTTCAAGCTGTGTCGCGACCAGGTGCCGCCCGAGCCCTTCGAGACGGTGCGACGCGTCGTCGAGGAGGACCTCGGACGGCCGCTCGAGCAGGTGTTCTCGTCCTTCGACCGGAAGGCGCTCGCCGCCGCCTCGATCGCACAGGTCCACGCGGCGCGGCTCGCGACCGGCGAGGACGTGGTCGTGAAGGTGCAGCGCCCGCAGGTCGCCTCGCTCGTGCGCGCCGACATCCGCGCGATGTCGTGGATCGCACCCTGGCTCGTCGGCCGGATCCCGGTCGCGGGCCTCGCCAACCCGCCCGCGCTCGTCGAGCTCTTCGCCGAGACCGTCATGGAGGAGCTCGACTTCCGGCTGGAAGGCGAGAACATGCTCGACATCGCGCACGTCCTGCGCGACGCCGGCCAGACCGCGATCGTCGTCCCGCGACCCCACCCGGAGCTGGTCACGCGGCGCGTGCTCGTCATGGAGCGGCTCCACGGCTTCAAGTACGACGACGTCGACGGCATGCGCGCGGCCGGGATCGACACGACCGCCGTCCTGCGCGCGATGCTGATCTCGTTCCTCGAGGGCGCCATGATCTACGGCGTCTTCCACGGGGACCTGCACGGCGGGAACCTGATGGTCATGCCCGACGGGCGCGTCGCGCTCTTCGACTACGGCATGACCGGGCGCATGGACGAGAAGCAGCGCCATGCCTTCCTGCGTCTCATGATGACCGGGGCGGTGAACGACGTGAAGGGGCAGCTCGCCGCCTTCCGCGATCTGGGCGCGCTGCCCGAGGACGTGGACATCCGCCGCCTCATCAGCGAGCTCAAGATCGACCAGCCCGTCCGCGACCCCACGAAGATGGGAAGCCAGGAGCTCGTGAGCGAGATCCGGGAGATCCTCTCGGCCCTGCTCGCCCACGGCGCGAAGCTGCCGAAGCACCTCATGCTCTACGTAAAGAACATGATCTTCGTCGACGGCTCGATCGCCCACTACGCGCCCGACCTCGACATCTTCGCCGAGGTCGCGCACGTCTACGGCTACTTCGCGCTGAAGCACGGGCCCCGCATCATGCAGGAGATCGGCTTCGACCCCTCGACGAACCCGCTCGACCTGGCCGGCATGCGGGCCCAGCTCGGGATCGAGGACGACATCGGCTCGATGAGCCACCGCGAACTCGTCGAGCGACGGCAGACGATCCAGCAGCGCATCGAGGACGCCGGCGGCGTGCCGCTCACGCGGGGATCCTGAGCGGCGTGCCGGGCCCGACCGCCGGCGTGCGGGGTCCACGAGACGGGGTGACGACCGCTCGCGCAGCGCGCGAAGCCGCGACCTCGGCCGCTCAGAGCGTCGCGCCGCCGGACAGCTCGTCGTAGGCCCGTCGGATCTCGAGCACGCGCTCGTGCGCGAGCCGCTGCAGGTCCTCGCGCATCGTCGCCACGCGCTCGGGGTCGTAGAGCTTCATCTTGTCCCGGTAGGCGCGCGTGATCTCCTCGATCGTCGCCGTCTTGTCGATGCCGAGCACGCGGTGGGGATCCCAGGAAGGCTCCCACGCCTCCTGGGCGCTCTCCCGGACGCGGCGACGCGCGACCTCCGCGCGCGCGCGTCGGCGCTCCTCGGCGCTCTCCGGCGGGACGACCGCGGGCGGATCGCCCGCGCGCCGGAGCCAGCGGAGACCGATCGCGAGGACGAGCACCTCGCCGGCCGCGGCGAGCAGGCCGCGCGGGTCGGGCCAGCCGACCGCGTCGGGCAGGAACGAGGCGGGGGCGGCGAGCCACGCGAGCGCCGCGGCGACGAGCAGCAGGGCCCCGGCGACCCGGGCTGCGCCCACGGCCGCCCGGTCCGGGCCGGGACGCTCGCTCACGCGACACCGCCTGCCGGTGCGCGACCCGCGGGCTCGCGGCCCGCGCGCGGCGACCGCATCAGGCGACCTGCAGGGGCCGGCGATCCGCCTCGGAGACCGACACGGCGAGGCCGGCGAGCTCGGCGCGCAGGCGCATCGCGAGCTCCGGCAGAAAGGGGCGCTCGGTGTTCGTGTGCCCTGCGAGCACGATCGCGTGCCCGGACTCGGAGGCCGCGAGCACGTCGTGGTGGCGCATCTCGCCGGTCAGGTAGGCGTCGGCTCCGAGCGCGCGGGCCGCCCCGAAGAGCTCGCTGCCCGCACCGGGGCAGGCGCCGATCGCGCGCACCTCGGCGTCGAGCCCGCGGGGAGCCGCGACCAGTACGTGCTCGACGCCGAGTCGTCGCTTCACCCGCTCGACCACGTCGCCGAGCCGGACGGGGTGCGCCAGCCGGAGCACGCGCCCCGCACCCGCGTCGGCGCGCGGCCGTGCCTCGAGCCCGTGGACCTCGATCGGCGGCTCCTCGTAGGGATGCGCGCCGCGCAGCGCCGAGAGCGCCGCCGCGAGCGAGTCGCGACCGCACACCATCTCGAGCCGCACCTCCGCCACGCGCTCGAGCAGGCCGCGGCGACCGACGGCCGGGTTGCTCGCGTCACTGCCGCGGAAGGTGCCCTCGCCGCGCAGCTCGAAGGAGCAGAGGTCGTACTCGCCGATCCTCCCCGCGCCCGCGCGTGCCATCGCCTCGCGAAGCGCCTCGACCGAGTCCTCGGGCACCATCGTCACGATCTTCACCGCCTCGCCGGGCGGCAGGTCGGAGGCGGGCTCGATCGGAACCGTCGTGCCCTCGCCGAGCCCCGCGACGAGCCAGTCGGCGAGACCGCCCGGGGCCGCGTCGAGTGCGGTGTGCGGGCTGTGCACGGCGATGCCGGCCTCGGCCAGCGCGAGCAGGGCGCGGCCCTGCGGGTCCGCCGCGGTGAGCGACTTGCGCGGGCGGAAGATCGGCGGGTGGTAGGCGACCACGGCCCCCGCGCCGGTCGCCCGGGCTTCCGCGGCCACGGCAGCGGTCAGGTCGATCGCGAGCAGGACGGAGCGGAGCGGACGCTCGGAGTCGCCGAGCAGGAGCCCGACGTTGTCCCAGGCGGCGGCGTGCCGCACCGGGGCGATCGCCTCCATCGCCCGCACCAGGTCGGCGACCGTCGCCTGCATCGCGCGTCACCTATCCCAAAGGCGCGCCCCGCGCACGGCGCAGGGGTGCGGACCCGAATGCGGCTTCAAAGCCGGAGCCCCTCGTGGCACGTCGACCTCCGACGGGTCGGGGCGCAGCCCTTCCCCTCGACTCGTGACGTGCGCATCTCGACCCCCGAAATGACGATCCCCCTCGACCCCTCCACTCCCCCGCGACGAGCCGATGCTTCCGGCGATTCCTCGCCGTCGGACCTCCCGAGGGCCCTCGTGGAGACCTGGCGGCGGGCGGGGTTCGCCCCGGTGTCGCGGCCGAGGTAGTCCGTCCGCCCGGCACGGCGGGGCCGCTCGGCAGGGGAGCGGCACCGGCAACCAGGTGGTTCCTCGAATCACTCGAATGCGACCTGCTCGACGGAATCTCGGGCTTCACCACCGCCGGCCCGCGTGGTAGCGGCTTTTCACCGGGAGCCGCGCTCCCCATCGCGACCGCGAGCGCCGCGGTCGCCCGGTTCTGCGGGGAAGGAAGACGCGAACGATGGCCGAGGGTGACGCGAGCGGGCCGGGCAAGGAGCGCCGGCCGGAGAGCGAGCCGGGACCGACTCCGCCGGCCGGGGAGCCGGTGCACGACCGCTCCCGCGAGGCAGGCGACGCCGGGGCCGATCTCGTGCGCCCGTCCTGGGACCACGCGAAGGACTACCCCGAGCCGCTCGCCGACGCCCGGACGAGCACCGCGGTCGCGATCGGGCTCGTCGCGGCGGCCCTCCTGGGCGGCGGGCTCTGGCTCGCGATGCGCACGCCCGAGGGAGAGCGTCCGCGTCCTTCCGCCGCCGCCCCGACCGCCGCGCCGGAGGCGCGGGTCGACGCCGCCCCGACGGCCGCGCCGACCTGGGCCCCGCTCGGCGACGGCGCCGGCATCGCGGCGCACGGCCCCGCGGCAACCGTCGCTCCAGTGGCCGCTGCGACTCCGGCGGCCGCTGCGCGGCCGGACTCGGCCGGCGCGGGCGGCACGGGCACGCGGCCCGGGATCGACCGACCCCGGCGGCCGCGACCGACGCCGTCGGACCCGCGGCGTGCCGAGTGGCGCCAGCGGGTGGAGCGACTGCGCGACGAGCGCCGCTCGATCCTGCGCGACCGCTCTCTCACGCGCGAACAGAAGCGAGACCGGATGGAGGACCTTCTCCGCGAGCAGTTCCGGTCGCGGAACCCCGTTCCGCCGCCCCCGCCGAACCTCGTGCGCTGAGCGAGGAACGGATTCCGGCGCGGCCCGCTCGCGCGTCGCTCGCGCCGCGCGTCGGCGAGGTCGGCGCGACGCCGCCGGGCGCCCGTCCACGCGGCCGGCGGCCCCGGCGGCATCGCCCGGGTGTCAGTCGCGATCCTGGGGCTTCGCGAGCAGACGCAGCATCTCGAGGTAGAGCCAGACCAGCGTGACGAGCAGCGCGAACGCGCCGTACCACTCCATCTCGCGCGGCGCGCCGGCGCGGACGCCGCTCTCGATGAGGTCGAAGTCGAGCACCAGGTTGAGCGCCGCGACCCCGGTCACGAGCAGGCTGAAGGCGATGCCGAGCGGCGTCGCCGAGTGCAGGAGCGGCACGCCGTGGCCGAAGAAGCTCATGACGAAGGCGACCAGGTAGAAGAGCATGATGCCGCCGGTCGCGGCGAAGATGCCGGCGCGAAAGCCGTCGGTCACCTTGATCGTGCCCGAGCGGTAGAGGGCGAGCATCGCGCCCAGGGTCGCGAAGGTGAGGAACACGGCCTGCGGGACGATCCCCGGCCAGCGAGCGTCGAAGACACGGGAGATCGCGCCGAGGAGCAGTCCCTCGAACGCGGCATACATCGGCGTGGTCACCGGGGCCCACTCGCGACGGAAACTCGTCGCGATCGCGAGCACGAAGCCGCCGATCGCGCCGACCAGCGAAAGCGTGTTCGCGAGCCCGGGGTTGACCGCGGCCTGGTTCCAGGCCCACGCGGCCGCGAGGACGACGATCCCGAGCGAGAGCGCGGTCTTGTCGACCACGCCCCGGGTCGTCATCACCTCGGAGGCGGAGCCCGCGTGCAGGTCGCGGAACGTGTCCGCGGTGAGCACCGGGTTGCCGGAGCGGAACTTCGAAACGTCGGATCTCGTCACTTCCTCGTCCTTCCGGGGGGACCCGCGCGAGACGCGCCCGCCCCCTGTCTGACTCGAATGATGGGGAGCG
>JAGWVP010000626.1 GCA_018970825.1 bacterium
ACTGCTGGGGGCTTCCCTACGGCGGCTGGATGGTCGGTGCCGACTTCGCGCTGCCCGGGCGCTTCCTGCAGGCCGAGCCGCTGTGCCGCTTCATCGCCGAGGTCCGGCCGACCTTCTCCGGCGCGGTCCCGACGATCTGGAGCGACGTGCTGCGGCACGCGGAGAGCCATCCCGTCGACCTGTCCTCGTTCCGCATGGTCGTGTGCGGCGGGTCGGCCGTGCCGCGCGCGCTCATGGAGCGCTTCGAGGAGCGCCACGGGCTTCCGATCGTCCAGGCCTGGGGCATGACCGAGACGAGCCCGATCGCCGCGATCGCGCTCCCGCCGAAGGACTGCGAGCCCGGCCGCGAGATGGACTGGCGCGCACGTACCGGGCGGGTCGTGCCGGGCGTGCAGATGCGGATCGTCGACGACGACGGGCGAGTGCTGCCCGCCGACGGCAAGGCGGTCGGCGAGATCGAGGTCCGCGGCCCGTGGATCACCGGGAGCTACCACCGCGACCCCTCCCCCGAGAAGTTCCACGACGGCTGGCTGCGCACCGGCGACGTCGGCACGATGGAGGGCAACGGCTTCGTCCAGATCACCGATCGCGCGAAGGACGTCATCAAGTCGGGCGGCGAGTGGATCTCCTCGGTCGAACTCGAGAACGAGATCATGGCGCACGGCGACGTCGTCGAGGCGGCGGTGGTCGGCGTGCCCGACGACCGCTGGCAGGAGAGGCCGCTCGCCTGCGTCGTGCGCAAGCCGGGCGCCCGGGCGGACGCCTCCGGGCTCGCGGCCTTCCTCTCCGGTCGCGTCGCGCGCTGGTGGATCCCCGAGCGCTGGGCCTTCGTCGACGAGGTGCCGAAGACGAGCGTCGGCAAGTTCGACAAGAAGGTGCTGCGGGCGCGCCACGCGGAGGGTGTGCTCCGCGTGGAGTCGATCTCGCTGCACGGCGACCGCGCGGAGAGGGCGTGAGCCCGGGGCCGCCGGTCACGAACCAGGCCGGGCACCGGCCCGGCGCCGCCTCGGGCTTCACGCTCGGCGACGCGCTCGCGACCGCGGCGCTGCGCGGCGAGCGCTGGGCGAGGATCGTCGAGGAGGGCCGGAGCGTGGCCGCGCCCGGGCTCGACGCCGCCGCCACCGGCTTCGCGCGCGACCTCGTCGCGGCCGGAGTCCGTCCCGGCGACCGCGTCGGCCTCGTCGTGCGCAACTCCTCGCCGCACCTGTCCGCGATGTTCGGCGCCTGGCGTGCCGGTGCGGCGATCGTACCGCTCAACCCGCGGCTGACCCGGGGCGAGGTCGAAGGGCTGCTCGCCCATGCCGGTGCGGGCGTCCGCCTCGAGGTCGACGAGCGCGACGGGACGTGTCGGGTCGAGCCCGTCGGCGAGGTGCGCGACCGGTCGGCGACGAGGGACGTGGCGCCGGTCGACGGGCGTCCGGCCGTCGGCTCCGAGAGCCCGGCCGTCGTCGCCTACACCTCGGGAACGACGGGTCGACCGAAGGGCGTCGTGCTCACCCACGCGAACATGCTGTGGGCGGCGGCGGCGGTGGTCCACACGCGCCGCGACGGGCCGCGCTCGGTCGCCGCGGTGGTGAGCCCGCTCTGCCACAACCCGATCTTCGTCTCGCACTACCTCGCGCGGCTGTTGAGCGGCGGAACCGTCGTGCTGGGTGCCTTCGACAGCGAGCGCCTCGCGCGCGCGCTGCGCGAACACGGGGTGACCGACCTGCCGCTCGTTCCCGCGATGGTCGGCCCGCTGCTCGCGACCGCGACCCGCGAGGACATGGAGCGACTCGAGAAGGTCACGGTGGGCAGTGCGCTCACGCCGATGGAGACGAAGCAGGAGCTCGCGCGGCGCTGCCCCAACGCCGAGATCCTCGAGGCCTACGGCCAGACCGAGAGCACCGACGGCCTCACGATGACGGTCGGCCGCGAGGCGCTCGAGCGCCCCGGCACCGTCGGACGCGCGCACGGGATCCTCGCGATCGGGATCGTCGGCAAGGACGATTCGGCGCTGCCCCCGGGCGAGGCGGGCGAGATCGTCGCGCGCGGCCCGACGGTCATGCGCGGCTACCTCGACGACCCCGCGGCGACCGCGGCGACGCTGCGCGGCGGCTGGCTCCACACCGGCGACCTGGGTC
>JAGWVP010000627.1 GCA_018970825.1 bacterium
GAGGAACGCGACGGCGCGTCGATGCAGCACGCGGGCCGCGAACTCGAGCGCGCGTGCGACGTCGGTGCCGCGGCGTCGCGGCCGGAAGTAGAGGATGTCTCTCACCACCCGGAGCACGTGCGCGCGCCCCTTGCCGGGAGGGACGTAGTGCTCGACCTCGTCGGTGAAGACGACGAGCGCCACCTTGTCGTTGTTCCGGATCGCCGAGAAGGCGAGCACCGCCGCGACCTCGGCCGCGAGCTCGCGCTTGCTCTGCTCGGTCGAGCCGAAGCCGCCCGAGGCGCTGAGGTCGACGAGGAGTGCGATCGTGAGTTCGCGCTCCTCGCGGAACTTCTTGACGAAGGGGCGCCCGGTCCGCGCGGTCACGTTCCAGTCGATCGAGCGGATCTCGTCGCCGGGCACGTATTCGCGCACCTCCTCGAAGTCCATGCCGCGGCCCTTGAAGACCGAGTGGTACTGGCCCGCGAGAGTCTCCCGGGCGAGCCGCTGCGTGCGGATCTCGATGTGCCGGACCTTCTCGAGGATCTCGCGCGGATCGGCCGGGCCTCCCGGGCCGGCTCCGGCGTCGGGGCGAGCGGCGGGGGGCATCAGGGGACCGGGACGGCGTCGAAGATGCGCGCGACGACGTCCTCGCTGCGCATGTTCTCGGCCTCGGCCTCGTAGGTGACGACGACGCGGTGGCGAAGCACGTCCATGCCGATCGACTTCACGTCCTGCGGGGTGACGTAGCCGCGCCCCTGCAGGAACGCCCACGCCTTCGCCGCGACCGCGAGCGAGATCGTCGCGCGCGGCGAGGCGCCGTAGCGGATGAACGGACCGAGGTCGAGGCGATGGGCCGCCGGATCGCGCGTCGCGAGGACGACGTCGACCACGTAGTCGCGGACCTTCTCGTCCACGTAGATCGAGTCGGCGACGCGGCGCGCGCGGAGCACGTCGGCCGGGTCGAGCACCGGCTGCACCTGCGGCGGCGGCGCGGAGGTCGCCATGCGGTCGAGCACCTGCCGCTCCTCGGCCTTCGACGGGTAGTCGACGACGACCTTCAGCATGAAGCGGTCGACCTGCGCCTCGGGCAGGGGATAGGTGCCCTCCTGCTCGATCGGGTTCTGCGTCGCCAGCACGAGGAACGGGTCGGGAAGCGGGAAGGTCTGGTCGCCGATCGTCACCTGCCGCTCCTGCATGCCTTCGAGCAGCGCCGACTGGACCTTGGCGGGCGCGCGGTTGATCTCGTCGGCGAGCACGAGGTTCGCGAAGATCGGGCCCTGCTTGGTGACGAACGAGCCGTCGCGCGGGTTGTAGACGAGCGTGCCGACGATGTCGGCCGGCAGCATGTCGGGCGTGAACTGGAGGCGGCGGAACTGCGCCTTCGCGGCCTGGGCGAGCGTCTTCAGCGTGAGCGTCTTCGCGAGACCCGGGACGCCTTCCAGGAGCACGTGGCCGTTGCCGATCAGGGCCACGAGGAGCCGGTCGACGAGGCCCTTCTGGCCCACGATCACGCGGCCGATCTCCCGCTGAAGCGGCTCCACCCAGGCCGAGGCCGCGCGAACCTCGTCGTTGATCTGTTCGATCGTTCGTTCCATCGCGACTTCGAGCGATGCCGACGCTCTCCGAGGTTGTCAAACCCGGGTTTCCGCCCCGGTTCCTTGTGCGGGTGCACCCGCCCGTGTAGCGGTGCGACGTCGGCGCTCCCGACCCGGCCCGCGCGACGCGTGCCGGCCGAGGCGCCGGGAAGGTGCGAGCGATGCGAACGGCGGCGGTGACGGGGGCGGCCTCGGGGATCGGCAAGGCGATCCGCGCGCGGCTCGAGTCCGAGGGTTGGCGCGTGATCGGCGTCGACCTGCGCGACGTCGAGGTCGGTTGCGACCTCTCGACCGAGCGGGGACGCGTCGCGGCGGTGGAAGGCGTCGGCGGGCTCGCCGGCGGGCGACTCGACGGACTCGTCGCCTGCGCGGGGGTCGGCCCGCAGTTCGAGCCGCGCACGACGATCCCGCGGGTGAACTTCTTCGGCGCCGTGGCCTTCCTCGACGGGCTGCGGCCGCTGCTCGCCGCCGGCGTCTCCCCGGCCGCGGTCGCGATCACCTCGAATTCGATCACCGCGGCACCCGGGGCGGACG
>JAGWVP010000026.1 GCA_018970825.1 bacterium
CAGCCCCGAGTTCCGCAACCGCCTCGACGCGACCGTCGTCTTCGATCCGCTCGACCCGGTCTCGATCGCGCGGGTGGTCGACAAGAACCTCGCCCAGCTCCGCAAGCAGCTCGCCGAGAAGGGGGTCACGATCGAACTCTCCGAGGCGGCGCTCGCCTGGCTCGCCGAGAAGGGCTTCGACAAGCTCTTCGGCGCGAGACCGATGGCGCGGCTCATCGAGCAGGAGCTCAAGCGCCCGCTCGCCGACGAGGTCCTGTTCGGCCGGCTCGCCGAGGGTGGACGCGTGAAGGTCGACGTCGCCGGCGACAAGCTCGCGATCGAGGTCGAGGCGGCGGCCGTCGCCTGAGCGGCCGTTGCCGGTCGAAGAGCACGACTTCCTGCCGGGGGCCGGGGTCCGCATCGCCTTCTCGCGCTGGCGGGGGGGCGGGAGACCGATCCTCGTGCAGCACGGCGGGGGCCAGACGCGCCACGCATGGGAGGAGAGTTGCGCCCACCTGGGCGGGCGCGGCTGGGACGTGGTCGCCCT
Organism: bacterium; assembly: GCA_018970825.1. Taxonomy (GTDB): domain Bacteria; phylum Desulfobacterota; class Binatia; order UBA12015; family UBA12015; genus REEB422. The sequence goes on from JAGWVP010000026.1 coordinate 527, forward strand.
CGATCTCCGGGGCCACGGCCACAGCGAGTGGGCGCCCGGCGAGGCCTACTCGCTGCCCGACTTCTCGGCCGACGTGATCGCGGCGATGCACCACCTCGGCTGGGAGCGAGCCGCCCTGCTCGGTTTCTCGCTCGGCGGGCTCATCAGCCTGCACCTCGCGGCTCGGCGGCCCGAACTCTGCGCCGCCCTCGTGCTGGTCGACGTGGCACCGCGGCTCGAGACCGAGGGAGTGCGTCGCATCCGCGACTTCATGACCCGCCACGAGAGTTTCGGCTCGCTCGGGGAGGTGGTCGAGGCGCTGCGGGCCTACAACCCGGACCGGCCGGCCGACTCGATCCGGCCGGAGTCGCTCGAACGCAACCTGCGACGCCGCCCGGACGGGCGCTGGGAATGGCACTACGATCGCTACTTCCGGCGCCCGGCGCGCGAGGGGGACGAGCCCTACCGCTCGCGCATCGGAGGGCTCACGCCCGAGGAACTGACGGCGGACGCCCACCGCATCGCCTGCCCGACGCTGGTCGTGCGCGGGGCGACGAGCGACGTGCTGAGCGAGGACGGGGTGCGCGAGCTCCGAGCCGCGATCCCCCATGCCGAGGCTGCCGTCGTCGAACGCGCCGGACACCAGGTCGCGGGCGATCGCAACGACGCGTTCCTGGTCGCGGTCACGCCCTTCCTCGAGCGCTCCTACCCGCCGGCCGGCTGAGGGCCCGCGCGGGACCGTGCGTCGTCGGCGCAGACCGCGCGCCCCGCGCGACGCCCGCGGTCCGACCTCGCGAGTCGCGCCGGGTCGACGCGTCCCCGGTTTGACAGGATCGACCCCGGTTTGCGTAAACGGTCCGTTCGCGGCCCGGCCGATGCGCACGTCGCGCACCCGGCCCGTGCCGGTCGTCCAAGTCCATCACGAAGGTCGGATCCGACAGGAGGCGAGTCTCATGCTGCTCGAAGGGAAGGTCGCAATCATCACCGGCGCAGGCCGCGGCATCGGCCGGGAACACGCGCTGCTCATGGCCAGGCACGGCGCCAAGGTCGTCGTGAACGACCTGGGCGCCCACTTCGACGGCAGCGGCGGGGCCACCGCGACGCCGGCGCAGGACGTCGTCGCCGAGATCAAGAAGATGGGCGGCGAGGCGATCGCCAACGGCGACAGCGTGAGCGACCACAAGGGGTCGAAGCGCATCCTCGAGTGCGCGATCGACACCTTCGGCAAGGCCAACATCCTGGTCAACAACGCCGGCATCCTGCGCGACCGCATGATCTTCAACATGGACGAGGAGTCCTGGGACGCGGTCGTCTCGGTGCACCTGAAGGGCACCTACAACATGACCCACCACCTCTGCGCCTACTGGCGCGAGGAGCACAAGAAGGGCAACCTCCTGAACGGTCGCGTGATCAACACCGCGTCCGACGCGGGCCTGCTCGGCAACGTGGGCCAGTCGAACTACGGCGCCTGCAAGGCGGCCGTCGCCGCGATGGCGATCATCGTCGACGGCGAGATGCGCCGCTACGGCGTGACCGCCAACGCGATCGCCCCGCTCGCCCGCACCCGCCTCACGGTCGAGGCGACGCCGTCGACCGCGGGCCTCATGGGCGGCGAGGTGAAGGCCGGCGAGTTCGACGTGTGGGGCCCGCAGAACGTGGCCCCGCTCGTCACCTGGCTCGCGAGCGACGACGCGGCCGACTGCCACGGCGAGGTCTTCCGGGTCGGTGGCGGCACCGTCTTCCTGCTGAAGGGCTGGCACACGGTCGGCAAGGTCCGGAACCCGGGCACCTGGGAGCCGGAGAAGCTCGGCGCGGCGCTCAAGGCGGAACTCGCCAAGGGCATCACCGCGAAGGAGAACATGATGGACGTCATGGGCAGCGGTCTCTGAGGCCGCGCCCGGCGCCGACACGGGGGCGGCGGCGTTCGTCGCCGCCCCCCGCGCGCCGCCTTCTTCTTCGAGGCACCCGACTCCGTTGCTCCCCTACCGACACGTCCTGTTCGTCTGTCACGCCAACACCTCGCGCAGCGTGATGGCGGAGCACCTGCTGCGCCGGCTGCTCGAGGATCACGCCGTCCCGCTCGGCTCGCTGATCGTCACCTCCGGCGGAATCGCGCCGTATGCGCGCGACGGGAGCCTCGTCTCGCTCGACACGCGTCTCGTCCTGCGGGACGTCGACATCCACCTCGAACCCGAGTCGGTCGCCCGCGACCTGAAGCGCGGCCACCGCCACCTCCTCGACGAGGCGGACCTCGTCCTCACCATGACGTCGGAGCAGGTGCGCATGGTGCGCGACCAGCTCGGCGACGCGAACCGGCCGGACCTCGAGGTGTCCACGCTGCGCGACTTCGCCGGGCTGGGCGGCGACATCGCCGATCCGGCCGGGCAGGACGAGAACGTCTTCGCGCTCACCCGCGACCGCATCGCGCACGCGCTCGAGCACGCGATGTCGAAGCTCGTCCCGGGTGCGCCGGAGGTCCGGCTCGAGGCCTGCGAGGCCTGCGCCTCGGAAGATCCCGAGGACTTCCGCCCCGCGCCCCCGCCCGCGTCGCGAAGCTGGGTCCTGCGCTAGGGCCTTCCGTCGGACCCCGGGTCCGGGGCGGATCCGACCGCGACGGGCGCACCCGCGAGGCCCGACGCGCTCCTCAGAGCAGGACGCCCGGATTCATGATCCCGTGCGGGTCGAGTGCCTGCTTCACCGAGCGCAGCGTCGAGACCGCCTCCTCGCCGAGTTCGCGCGCGAGCCACTCGCGGCGCACCCGTCCGATGCCGTGGTGGTGCGAGACGGTCGCGCCGCAGGCGACCGTCGCCTCCATCGCCGCCCGCCACGCATCGAGGTAGATGCGCTCCTGCTCGCGCGCCTCCTTCGAGGCACCGGCGAAGGTGAAGTAGATGTTCACCCCGGTCGTGTAGCCGTGCGAGGTGTGCCCGCTCGCCGCGAGGATGCCGGGCACGGCGCGGATCGCGCCGGTCACGGCGTCGTAGAGCGGACCGACCCGGTCCCAGGTCGCCGCGACCTCGATCGTGTCGACGACGAGCCCGCTCGCGAGCAGCGATTCCCAGGAGGGAACGCGATTGCGGTGGCCGAGCCAGTGCCGCAGCGGTGCGTCGCCGAGGATCCCCACTCCCCTCCGCTCGCAGGCTGCGCGCAGCGCCGCGAGCTCGAGCGCGAGCGCTTCGCCCATGACTTCCGAGCCCTCGTTCATGACGAGAAGCAGCGGGGCGGGCTCGGTGACCCACTCCCCGAAGTTCCGGGCCGCCTCGATCCCGTCGTAGAGACGCAGGACCGCGGGGCGCCAGCCCGCCTGGAGGACCTCCCGGCTGATCTCGAGTCCGTCCTCCCAGCTCGCGAGCGTCGCCGCGAAGCCCTCCTGGTGCACGGGCCGCGGGGACACCTTGAGCCCGACCTCGGTCACGATGCCGAGCGTGCCCTCCGAGCCGAGGAACAGCGCACGCAGGTCGGGTCCGGTCGACGCGCGCGGGGACGGAAAGGTCCGCACGACCCGCCCGCCGGGCAGCACCACCTCGAGCGAGAGCACGAGGTCCTCGATGTTGCCGTAGCGCGTCGAGAGCTGGCCGGAGGCGCGGGTCGCGACCCAGCCGCCGACCGTCGAACGGTCGATGGACTGCGGGAAGTGGCCGAGCGTGAGCCCGTGATCGCCGAGGCGGCGCTCGAATTCGCCGCCGTTCATCCCGGCCTGCGCGACCGCGACGAGCGTCCCGGGACGCACCTCGACCATCCGGTTCATGCGCGAGAGGTCGACCACGAGCGCGTCGCGCCCCGGACGCACGCCGCCGCACACGCCCGAGCCGAGCCCGAAGGGCACGATCGGCGCGCGGTGCTGCTGGGCGATGTCGAGCACGGTCGCGACCTCGCTCGTCGACTCGGGATAGACCACCGCGGGCGGCGGATCGGCAGGCGTGCCGCCGAGGTCGCGGATCGCCTCGAGCGCCCAGTAGTCGTGGGCATGCGCGCGCCGATCGGCCTCGGCGGTGACGACGCGACCGGCCGGCAGCGCGCTCGCGACGACGTCGACGACCCTCATGCCGAACCTTCCCGCCACGAGAGATCCTCGGCGACCCGGGCCCGGTACGTCGCGACCTCGCGGGCCTGTCGCGCGCCGTCCCAGCCCAGCCGCGCCGCCATCGCCGCGGCGACCCGCTCCACGTCGCCGCGTCCCTGGTCGGGCGCGAAGAAGTTGATCCGTGCACGGCGCTCGAGCACGTCGGCGAGATCCAGCGCGCATTCCTCGTCGATCGCGTAACGGACGTCGTCGTCGGAGAGAGTCGTGCGGACCGGGGGCACGGCCGGCTCTCCCGGGGCGACGAGCGGCTCGTCGGCGGTGCGGCAGGGCCCCGCCCGGAAGCTTCCGCGGGCGACCACCTGGTCGACCACGCGCTCGGCCATGACACGGTAGGTCGTGAGCTTGCCGCCCGCGATCGACAGGAGTCCGCCCGGCTCTTCCATGACCTCGTCCCGCCGGGAGATCTCCGACGGGCTCTTGCCCTCCTGGTGGAGCAGCGGCCTCACCCCCGCCCACGCCCCGCTCACGTCGGCGTGGCCGATCCTCGCCGTCGGCAGGATGCGGTTGGTCGCCTCGAGCAGGTAGTCGACGTCGTCGCGGCCGATCGTCGGCCGCTCCACGGGGTCGGGCCAGTCGGTGTCGGTCGTGCCGATCCAGGTGATCGCGTCGTGGGGCACGATGAAGACCGAGCGGCGGTCGGCGGCGCGCATGACGAGCACGTCGTCGATCGGCAGCCGCTCGCGCGGCACCACGAGGTGGATGCCCTTGGTCAGGTGCATGCGGGGCTTCGCCTCGCCGCCCAGGCGGCGCACCGCGTCGACCCAGGGGCCGGCCGCGTTGACCACGGCTCCGCACTCGAAGGAGATCTCGCGCCCGCAGGTCTCGTCTCGCACGCTCGCCCGCATGCGGCCGCCGGAGAGCGGCTCGAGCCGGGTCGCCGGGGCGTGGTTCGCGAGCCTCGCACCGTGACGGCGGGCGCTCTTCAGCGTCTCGACCACGAGACGCGCGTCGTCGGTCACGTACTCGGTGAACACGGCTGCACCCTGCAGCCGCTCGGTCTCGATGCCGGGCACGCGGCGCACCGTCTCGTCCCGGTCCCAGGTCTCGTGGCGCTCGTCCTCCTCGAGGTGGACGAGTTTCTCGTAGGCCCAGAGACCGGCGCGCAACTTCAGCAGGCCCGCGCTCGTGCGGCCGTGGACCGGCATGACCATGTTCGCGCGGAGCGCCAGGTGGGGTGCGATCCGGCGCAGGATCGCTCGCTCGACCGCCGCCTCGCGCACGAGCGCGATCTCGCCCTGCTCGAGATAGCGGACGCCGCCGTGGATCAGCTTGGAGGATCGGCTCGACGTGCCCGAGGCGAAGTCCCCGCGCTCGACCAGGCCCGCGCGCAGCCCGCGCATCGCCGCGTCGCGCACGATGCCGGCCCCGGTGATGCCGCCGCCGACGACCAGCAGGTCGAGGCCGTCGCGTGCCATCGCGTCGAGATCGGCCGTTCGTGTCTCGCCGGAGAAGTTCAGTATCCCATCCTCTCGATCTCTCGGTCCGAGAGGCCGAAGAAGTGCCCCACCTCGTGGACCACGGTCTTCCGGATCTCCCGGCGCAGGTGGTACTCGTCGCCGTAGTCTTCCGTCAGCGGTCGGTAGTAGATGACGATGCGGTCCGGCAAGGCGAAGGCAAAGGAGTCCCCGCGCTCGTCGATCGGCGTGCCGTCGTAGAATCCGTAGAGGGAGTCCTCCTCGGGGTCGAGGCCCAGGTCGAGCAGGGTCTCCCGGTCGGGCTCGTCCTCGACCACGATCGCGACGTTGACGAGGTGGCGGTGGACGTCGTCGGGGAGGGCATCCATCTCCTCCGCCACGATCTCGGAGAATCGCTCCCGCGAGACCGGCCCGCGGGCCTCGCGGCCCCGGGCCGCGGAACGTCGGGGACCTGCCATCGGCCTCGTTGAAGCCGACGACCGGCGGCCGGACAAGGGCCCTCTTTCCCGCCCCTTGCGCGGGCTCCCGGCACCGGGCGAGGATCCGCCCCATGTCGACGCGGAGATCCCCGATCCGGCCGATCGTGCTCGCGGCCCTCCTCGCCGCTTGCGGCGAGACCTCGTCCCTCCCCCCCGAGGCGCGGCTCTCGACCGCTCTCTCGCCGACGCGGCCGGGCGCCTACTACGTCGAGCAGGCGAACGTCTACTTCGACGGGCTCGACCTCCGCGCCGATCCCGCGATCGTGCCGGACTACGCGGAGCGGGTCGCGCGCTGGGAGTTGCCCCCTTGGCTCTGGCTCACGGGCTACGGACGGCAGAACATGATCGACACGACGCGCGCCGCGCTCACGCTCGACCCGTCGACCGTGCCGGTGCGCGACTGCCGGGCGTTCCCGGTCCAGCCGTTCGCCCGGTGCACCGTCGTCTTCGAGTACGCGGGCGGCTCCTGCCCGATCTACGAGGAGTTCACCTTCGACGACCAGGGCGAGATGACCTTCATCGAGGCCTGGTCGGACCTGCCGGGCTTCCTGCCGACCGACGACCCCTCCGACCGCTGGGCCGAGGGGCGCGGCGTGCACAGGCTCTCGACGAAGGTGCCCGGGCTCGGCAGCCCGAGCGGGACGATCGATCTCGAGTCGCCGTGGATGCAGGCGGCGGCCGCGCGCGATCCCGAGGTCGCCGACTTCGTGCGTCGCGCGAGCGACTTCTGGCCCTCGTGGTTCGAGGCGCTGCGCGAGGCCGGCCCCGACTACTTCGCCCGCGGCTGCGGGTGGAAGGCGGGAGCACCCGCGCGATGAGCGTCTCGCGGCGCGTCCGCTTCGGCATCCAGACCCCGCAGGAGGGGGCGTCGTGGGAGGCTCTCGCCGCCCACTGGAAGGAGGCCGAGCGGCTCGGATACGACACCGCGTGGCTCGATGACCACTTCCACGGCGTCGTCACGCCGCCCGGTGCCGACCAGCTCGAGGCCTGGGTCACGATGGCGGCGCTCGCGCGCGAGACCACGACGATCCGTTTCGGCACGCTCGTCTTCTGCAATTCCTACCGCCACCCCGCGCTCACGGCGAAGATGGCCGCGAGCCTCGACGCGATCTCGAACGGGCGCCTCGAGATGGGACTCGGCGCGGGCTGGTTCGAGTCGGAGTACCTCGCCTACGGCTACGACTTCCCGCCGATGCGCACCCGCCTCGAGCAGCTCTCCGAGGCGCTCGAGATCTGTCGGCGCATGTGGACCGAAGATCGGCCGTCGTTCGAGGGCCGGCACTACCGGATCGACCGGCCGTGGGTACGTCCGGCGCCGGTGCAACGGCCGCACCCGCCGCTCGTGATCGGGGGCGGCGGGGAGAAGGTTCTGCTGCGGCTCGTCGCGCGCCATGCGCAGGTCTGGAACATGGGCGGATCGCCGGCGGAGTTCGCGCACAAGATCGCGGTGCTCGACCGCCACTGCGCCGAGGTCGGCCGCGACCCCGCGGAGATCGAACGAAGCTGGTTCGGGCCGGTGCTGATCGACGAGGACGGCGAGCGCCTCGAAGCCCGCCTGCGGCGGCGGGCGGAGCGCGCCGGGGGCATCGGCGCCGCGATCGACGAGAAGATGATCGCGGGCACGCCGGAGCGGGTGATCGAGCGGATCCGCGAGTACGTCGCCCTCGGCGTCACGCACTTCATCGCGATGTTCGGGCGCGTCGACGACCTGCGGGCGACGCGCCTGTTCGCCGAGCGCGTGATTCCCGCGTTCCGCTGAAATCGCGCCCCGGGCGGACGCTCAGCCCGCGAGCCCGGCCGGGCAGGAGACGCCCGTGCCGCCGAGCCCGCAGTACCCGCCCGGGTTCTTCGCGAGGTACTGCTGGTGGTACTCCTCGGCGTAGAAGAAGTCGGGCAGCGGGAGGATCTCGGTCGTGACCCGGCCGTAGCCCGCCACGCGCAGCGACTCCTGGAAGGCGTCGCGGGTCTGCTCGGCGACGCGCCGCTGCTCCTCGCCGTCGTGGTAGACGCCGGAGCGGTACTGGGTGCCGACGTCGTTCCCCTGGCGCATGCCCTGGGTCGGGTCGTGGCTCTCCCAGAACACGACGAGCAGCTCCCGGAAGCCGATGCGCGAGGGATCGAACACGACCCGCACGACCTCGTTGTGGCCGGTGAGACCGCTGCACACCTCGCGGTAGGTCGGGTTCGGCGTGATGCCCCCCGCATAGCCGACCGACGTCGAGAACACGCCGGGCAGCGACCAGAACTTCCGCTCCGCGCCCCAGAAGCAGCCCATGCCGAAGTGCGCGAGTTCGTGGCCCGAGGGAAACGGCGGCGCGAGCGGCGAGCCGAGGACGAAGTGCCGGTCGGGCACCGGCATGCGGGCGGCGCGGCCGGGCAGGGCCTCGTCCGGCGAGGGCATCCGGGTCTTCTCCTGGAACATGACCCCGATTCTGAACCATGATCGCGGGGTCCGCCAGCCCGGTTTCGGGTCGCCCGCGCCCCGGCGGCGACCGTGTCGCGCGAAGCGACGCCGCCACGTCCGCGCGCCGACCGCTGGCTTCACGGGGCACGGCATGGCAAGCGGGCTCCATGACGGATCGCCCGAGCAGGCGCGAAAGCCTTCGTCGACGCCCTCGCCTCGTGGTGGCGCTACCGCTGGTCGCAGGGTGGCTCACCCTCTCCGGCTTCGCGCAGGACCCGCCCGCGAACACCGCGGGGGCGACCCCGCCCGCCTCGTCGCTCTCCGAGGCCGGGCGTACCCTCTACATGCGCTACTGCGCCTCCTGCCACGGCATGGATGCGCGCGGCGACGGCCCGGCAGCCGCCGCGCTGCGCGTCCCGCCGACCGACCTGGCCCGGCTCGCGCGCGCGAACCACGGCGCCTTTCCCGCCGCGCGCGTGACCGACGCGATCGACGGACGCATCCGCATCCCCGTCCACGGCACGCGCGAGATGCCGATCTGGGGCGAGCGGCTCGGCGACGACATCGGCAACCGCGACACTCGCGAGGAAGTCGTCCGCGGACGCATCTGGCTCCTCGTCGAGTACCTGCGCACGCTGCAGCGCTGAATCCCGGCGAGTTCCGGCCGGCTTTCGCACGGTCGGACGGCGCCGTTCGTCCCCCGCCGTGCCTCGGCCGGTGCGGCTCGAAGTCAGGGCCGGTCCGCCGGCGCGAGCCGGATCTGACGCGGGTCGCGCGCGACCATCTGCGGATGGCCGCGGTGGATCTCGATCACGCCGCTCGCGCAGATCCGGCGCCCGAAGAAGGCCTGCTCGGGAGGGTCCGTGAAGCGTCCCCGGTCCTCGGGCCGGATCACGATCGTGAACGGCGAGCCGGGATGGGGGCGGTCGAGATTCAGGAAGGTGAGGCGGGGGCTCGTGAGCGCGAGACGGCGTGCGCTCGCCACCACGCCGCAGACGGTGCGGGTCCGGCCGACGGCCGACGCGGCCTCGGTCGCGGAAAGCGGGGGCGGGGGACCGGGCGGGGTCGGACGCACCTCCGGCGTGCCGGTCGCGAGCGGAGCAGGTGGCGACGAAGTCGGACGCGGGCGACCGCGCCGGGACCGGGCCTCGGAGGCGCCGTGCGGCCAGGCGAGGACGAGTCCGAGCGCGACAAGCGCGGAGAGACGCGCTAGCGTCCGGCACGCCATGCCCCCCCGCTCGCGATCCCGAAAGTCTCTGCCGATCGCTTTCGCCATCGCCCTTCTCGTGTCCCTCGTCTCGGCGGCGCCGCGCAGGGCGCTTGCCTGGGGCTGCACCGGCCACGTGATCGTCGCGACCGGCGCGATGGACCTCGCTTCGCCGGCGACGAGAGCCGCAGTCGCGGACCTGCTCGACGGCGAGACCCTCCAGGCGGCCTCCTGCTGGCTCGACGACATACGACCTTCTCGTCCGGACACCAAGCGCTGGCACTACGTCGACGTCCCCGGCGACGCGACCTCCTACGATCCCGGGCGCGATTGCCGACCGGACGCGGAGGGCGACTGCATCGTCGCGGCGATCGGGCGGGCGCGCACGGCGCTGGCAGACCGGGGGCGGCCGCGCGCCGAGCGGGCGGAGGCCCTTCGCGTCCTCGCGCACCTCGTCGGCGACCTCCACCAGCCGCTCCACTGCGACGACCACGACGACCACGGCGGCAACGAGGTCCGCATCGAGTTCGCCGGCGAACGGACGAACCTCCACCGGCTCTGGGACTCCGGCCTGATCGAGGAAGAGCTTCGGGTCTCGTGGAACTGGCCGGGGTTCCCGGAGAGCGTGTACGCCCTGCTCGACGCCGAACGGGGGGCCCGCGCCGGCGACGTCGTCGAGTGGGTGATGGAGACCCACTCTCTCGGGGAGAGCGACGTGTACGGGCGGATCCCCCCGGACCACCGGCTCGGCCCCGACGCCGCTCGCCTCGCGTTGCCGACCCTGCGGCGGCAGCTCGCGCGCGCCGCGGTACGACTCGCGTCCGTCCTCGATGCCGCGCTGGGTTCTCCCGCGCCGGGCGACCCGCGGGTGTCGCCCGGCGGGGGGCCGACGTCGACCTCCGGGCGGCCGTCCCCCTAGCCTCGGACCGGATTTCTTCCTACGCGAAAATCGCCCTCCTTACTGGCCTTTCTTCGCGAACGGCCTCGACGCAACACCGCGGCCCGACTAGTCGTCGAGCAGGTGCAGACGGCGGCGGCGCAAGAGGTGACGCGGACCGGGCCCGAGGTCCGGGGACGCGAGCGGGGAGGCGAGGACCAGGCCATGGCGAAACATCTGCGCGCAATGGACGTCATGCGCAGGAACGTGCCGGTCGTGTCGCCGGACCTGACGGTCCGGGAACTCGAGGGTTTCCTCTTGAGCGAGAGGGCGTTCGGTGCGGCCGTCGTGCGCGACGAGCACGTCGTCGGCGTAGTGTCGGCGGCGGAGATCCTGCGGGCGGTCGCCCCGCCGTCGTCGAACGACTCCACGCGCGACTTCTACACCGACCTGGTCGGCGAGGTTCCCCGCGAGCGGCTTTCCGCGCGCGACGTCGACGGTCGGTCCGACGAGCTACGGGTACGCGACATCATGACGACGTCGCTGATCGTCGTGCCGCCCGACCAGTCCGTGCGCGACATCGCCCGCGGCCTGCTCGCGGGCGGCGTCCACCGCGTGCTCGTCACCGAGGGGCGTCGCCTGCTCGGACTCGTGACCACGCTCGACCTCGTCCGGCTCGCGGCCGAGACCCGCTTCGCCGGCTTCGCGGCCTGACTCCCGACGCCTTCGCGGCGGCCTCGCCCCGGGGCCCGGGCGCGTGGCGGAGGAGGGATGGAGTCGAACCATCCAGCCCCCGAACGGGGGCTCGGCGATTTTGAAGACCGCGCCGGACACCGGCCCGGATCCTCCTCCGTGAGCGGGGCCGCGGATCGCCCCGCCCGGAGGCTTCCCCGCCCCGGCGCTCCATGCAAGGTCGGCAGGCACCCCGGGGCGCGGCGGCGGCGAAGGTGCCGTCGGACGACGAATCAGGCGGGGCGCGTCTCCGGCGCGCGCGCGACCCGCACCGCGATCCCGAGCGCCGTCGCCATGAGCAGGGCGGAGAGCAGGAAGGGCGCGCCCGGGAAGTGCCAGCGAGGGCCGCGGATCGCGGCCGCGAAGACGCCGTTGAAGATGCCCGGCGTCGTCACCTGGCAGGCGGCGCGCAGCGACGCGAGCGCGCCCTGCAGGCGCCCCTGCTCGGCGGGGTCGACCTGCTGGGTCATGAGCGACTGGTTCGCCGAGTTGGAGATGCTCCAGAACGACCCGACCAGGATCGCGACGAAGACGACCGCGGGCGTGCCCGCGAACGCGTAGAGGAGCATCGCCGCGGTGCCGGCGGCGAGCCCGAGGCGCAGCGCGGCGGGCTCGCCCATCGCGCGCACGACCCGCCCGACGAGCACGCCGGAGACCAGCACGCTCATGACGCCGACCGCGGCCATCGCGAGGCCGACCATGCGCGTGTCCCACCCGAAGCGCTCGTGCGCGTAGAGGAAGAACGTCTGCGGGAGCGAGTCGTGGGCGAGCCAGCTGAGCGCCGCGACCGACGCGAGCCCCCAGATCGAGCGAGTCCCGCCGAGGAAGGCGATCGCCCCGACCGGGTTCGCGCGCCGCCAGTCGAAGGCCGCGCGCCGCTCGGGCGGCAGCGACTCCGGCAGGACGAAGCATCCGTAGAGGAAGTTGAGCAGCGAGAGCCCCGCCGCGATCCAGAAGGGAAGCCGCGGGTCGGTCGCACCGGCGATCCCTCCGACGGCGGGACCGATCACGAAGCCGAGCCCGAAGGCGGCGCCGATCATCCCGAAGCTCGCCGCCCGCTTCTCTGGCGGGACGGTGTCGGCGACGTAGGCGCCGGGGATCGAGATCGTCGCCGACAGGAGTCCCGCGACCACGCGCCCGAAGAGGAGCCAGCCGATCGAAGGTGCGAGCGCCATGACGACGTAGTCCGCGGCGAGCCCGAGATTCGAGAGCAGGATGAGGGGACGCCGACCGAATCGGTCGGAGAGCGCGCCGAGAAACGGGGCCGCGACGAACTGGAGCCCGGCGAACACGGTGCCGAACACCGCCTGCCAGCCGGCCGCGCTCTCCGCGTCGCCGCCCTCGAAGCCGAGGATCAGCTTCGGCAGGACCGGGATCACGATCCCGAGCGCCAGCATGTCGAGCACGACCGTGACGAAGATGAAGGCGATCGTCGCCCGGCGAGGCCCCGCCTCCCGCCCGTCGCTCCCGGTGTTCCTGCTCGACTCCACGCTCCCTCCCCGCCGGCCGGAGGCCCGGCTGCTCGCCTGCGCGCCGACGCGAGACGCTGGAAGCATCCGGGGCCTGCGGGCCCGTG
>JAGWVP010000628.1 GCA_018970825.1 bacterium
GTTCGCGCAGCGGGACTTCGCGGACGTCTCGGCCGTCGATCCGGACGGATCCCTCCTGCGGGTCGAACAGCCGCGGGAGGAGTCGGAGCATGGTGGTCTTGCCCGACCCGGCCCGTCCGACCAGCGCGACCGTCGCGCCGGCCGGGATCCGGACGTCGATGCCGCGCAGCGCCGGGCCGCGGCCTCCCGGATAGGAGAAGGACACGTCGCGGAACTCGATCTCGCCGCGCGGCAGGAACGGCTCGACCCGTCCTCCGTCGCAAGCACGGCCGTCCGCGGGGACGCCTGCGCGCCCCGTTTCCCCGGGCGCCGCGACCGCCCCGTTCGCGACCGGCAACGGGTCGGCGATCTCGGGGCGGGTGTCGAAGATCTCCTCGAGGCGCCGCATCGAGGCCCGGCCGCGCTGGAGGATCGAGAGCATCCAGCCGAGCGCCATCGTCGGCCAGGCGAGCAGGTGGAGGTAGCCGAGGAAGGCGACCAGGTCGCCGATGCCGAGCCGGCCGTCCGCGACCCGCGTGCCGCCGAGCCACAGCACGACGAGCGTGCCGAGGGCGCTCACCGACCGGAACAGCGGGGCGAGCACGCCGCGCACCCGTCCGAGTTCGAGGCTCGACCGTCGGAAGGATCGGTTCAGGCGATCGAAGGAGTCGATCGCGTCCTGCTCGAGAACGTAGGCCTTCACCACCGCCATGCCGCTCGCGTTTTCCTGGATCGCGTTGCTCATCTCGGCGAGCCCCTCCTGGACGCGGAGCGTGCCTTCCATGAGCCTGCGGCTGTACCGCTTCACGACGAGCAGCATGACCGGGTAGGGGGCGAGGGCCGCGACGGTCAGCACGGGGTCGATCGACGCCATGATCGACACCCCCCAGAGGTAGTAGACCGGCGTGTTCAGCAGGTTCAGGATTCCCGGCCCGAGCATCATGCGGACCGCGCCGATGTCGTTCACCAGCCGGGACATCAGGTCGCCGGTCGGGTGCGAGAGGTAGAAGGACGCCGGCAGGGTCTCGAGGTGTGCGAACAGGTCGTTGCGGAGGTCGTACTCGACGTCTCGACCCACGTTGAAGATGGTGAAGCGCGAGACCGACCGGGCGACCGCCTGGACGATCGCGATCCCGATCACGAGCCCTGCGTAGAACGCGGCCCCGTGCGCACCGTCCCGGGGCTTCGCGGGATCGATCGAGTCCACCGCCGCCTTGAGCAGCCGCGGAATCGCCATCGCGAGCGAGGCCGTCGCGAACAGGCAGACGACGCCCACGACCGAGCGCCGACGATATCGCGACAGGTAGCCGAGGAGACGGCGCACGAGTCTTCCGTAGCGCACGCCCGACGCCGTCCAAACGGGAGGCGCGACCCGGGCCCGCGCCCGTCGGACGCCCGCGCCGCGGACTCAGGCCCGGGAGTCGACGAGAGGCGCCCCCGAGACCTCTTCGAGGACATGCAGCGTCGCGTGGGCGAAGGCGACCTCGTCCGCGCCCGCCGCCCGCTCGAGGCCGCGGGCGCGCAGCTCGTCCGCGAGCGAGGGCTCCCGGAGCACGCGGCGGACCGCGTCCGCGAGATCCCGGGGCCGTTCGACCGGCACGAGCAGCGCCGCGCCGCCGGCGACCTCGACGATCGCGGGCGCGGCCGTCGCGACGACCGGGACGCCGCTCGCGAAGGCCTCGACGACCGGCAGGCCGAACCCCTCGTGGCGGGTCGCGAGGACCACGGCCGCGGCACCGCGGAAGATCGCGGGGATCTCGGCCGCGGGCAGGACGCCGGTCGCGACGATGCGGTCGCGGGCCGTCGCGGACTCGACCGCGCGGCCGACCGCCGCCGCGCCCGGACCGCGATCGACGGGCCCGGTCAGGACGAGGCCGAGCCCCGGCTCGTCGGACGCGACCCGGTCGAAGGCCTCGACCAGGGCGGGCAGTCGCTTGCGGAGGTCGGCGCCACCGGGATGGAGCAGGTAGCGCTCCGGGAGTCCGAGTCGTCGTCGCAGTTCCTCGTCTCCGGGCACGGGCCCCGGCCGGAAGGCCGGCGACGGCGCCTCGGGGACCACCGCGATCCGCGCCCGGTCGACACCGAGGGTCGCCGCGAGTTCGGCGGCCGACACCTGCGACGGAAC
>JAGWVP010000629.1 GCA_018970825.1 bacterium
GCGGCCGAGCGCCGCCCGCGCCTCCGTCCGGTCGGCCGACGCCCGGGTCAGCCGATCAGCACGCCGGGATTCAGCAGCCCCTGCGGGTCGAGCGACTGCTTCGCCGCGTACAGCGCGCGCGCGAACAGGTCCGAGCGCTGGTCGTCGTACCAGGGGCGATGGTCGCGGCCGACCGCGTGGTGGTGCGTGATCGTGCCCCCGAGCCGCAGCAGCGTCTCCGACGCGGCGGCCTTGATCTCGGCCCACTGCTCGAGTTGCGAGCCCGGCCGGCCGGGGGCGATGACCGAGTAGTACGGAGCCGGCCCGTCCGGGTAGACGTGGGTGAACCGGCACGTCACCTGCCCTGCGCCGCACACGCGTCGCACGGCGTCGCCGGTCGCAGCGACGAGCTCCCGGTGAAAGGCGGGGAATCGATCCCAGGTGATCGCCGTCTCGAAGGTCTCGATCACCATGCCGAGGCGCACGAGCACGTCGCGCAGGTAGGGGCCCGAGAGGAATGCGTCGCGCCATGCGCCGACCGCGCCCTCGCGTCCGCCGGACTCGTCGCCGCGGGTGCGCCCGGCCTCGGGCGGCACGACTCCACCGTGGTCGCGCGCGATGTCGAGGGCGCGCGCCATGCGTGCCGCCGGATCGTGGTCGGCCGACTCGAAGCCGATCACCAGGACGTTCTCCACCCCGCTGCCCGCGCCGGACGTCGCGGCCTCGCCCGCGTCGAGAAGCCGGCAGTTCGTCGGGTGGAGGCCCGACTGGGAGATCGCGCGGACGGCTTCGGCGGCGGCGAAGAAGTCGGTGAACGTCACCGATGCCGAGGCCCGCAGACGCGGGCGGTCCTGCAGGCGCATCCAGGCCTCGGTGATGATGCCGAGGGTGCCCTCGGAGCCGATGAAGAGCCGGTCCGGGCTCGGCCCCGCCCCACTCCCGGGAAGCCGTCGCGTCTCGACGATTCCCGAGGGCGTCACGACGCGCAACGACTCCACGAAGTCGTCGACGTGGGTGTGGAGCGTCGCGAAGTGGCCACCCGAGCGCGTCGCGATCCAGCCGCCGAGCGTGCTGAACTCGAACGACTGCGGGAAGTGTCGCAGCGTGAGCCCGTGGCCCCGGAGCTGGTCCTCGAGCGACGGACCCAGCACGCCCCCCTCGATGCGCGCCGCCCGCGAGGTGCGGTCGACCTCGACGACGCGGTCGAGCCGTTCGAGGTCGATCGTCACGACGCCGCGGCGGGCCTCGCGCGGCGGCTCCACGCCGCCGACCACGCTCGACCCGCCGCCATAGGGAATCGCGACCAGGTCGGCCGAGCCGCACCAATCGAGCAGCGCCGCGACCTCGGCCTCGTCGCGCGGCCGGGCGACCACGTCGGGCGGGTTCGGGAACTCGCGTCGCAGCCCGCGCACGACGTCGCGGAAGCTCTTGCCGTAGGCATGGCCGGCGCGGTCCTCGCGGTCGGTCGAGCAGATCCCGGCGAGCGCGGCCGGAGGCGCGACCCGCGGCGCGGGCAGCACGACGTCCTCGATCCGCGGTTCGGGAACCGGTGGCGAAAGGGCGACCCCGAAGCGGTCCGAGAGGACCCGCGCGATCCCGGCCTGGTGGTCCGGCCCGGGGCCCCGCCCCTCGATGCCCCAGCCCCAGAACCTTCGTCGCGGCCTCCCCGCCTCGCTGCGCTCCATCGATCGCTCCCGCGGCGGCCTCCCGGCCCCGACTTTCGCAGGGGAGCAGACGGCGCCCCGGGTTGCACACCCGGCCGCCCGCCATGTCGAACGACCATCGGTTTACCTGTAGTCTTTTCGGTTCGAGGCGAGTAGGCTTCGCGGGGCGCGGGCCCTCCCCGGCGCCGAACCGCCCCCCCCCGACATGAACGACGTACGGACCCGTAGGGGGCGAGTCGCGCGCACCCCAGCCATCGCCCTCGCCGGCTTGCTGGCGCTCGCGGCCTGCCGCGCGACGCCGTCGCCGGAACCCGTCGACACGGTCGTCCTCTTCAGCATCGACAGCCTGCGCGCGGACCATGTCGGTGCGCTCGGCTACGACCGGCCGACCACCCCGTCGATCGACGCCCTCGCCGAGCGCGGCGTCGTCTACACGCGTGCCTACTCGACGACCTCC
>JAGWVP010000630.1 GCA_018970825.1 bacterium
GGGCGCAGCGAGTGGGAGCCGGACGTGTTCGAGCGCTCCGTGCGCATCAACCTGGTCGGCGCCTACCGCGTCGCCGCGGCCTGCCGACCGCTGCTCGCGGCGAGCGACTTCGAGGGCGGCGCGAGCGTTCTCCACGTCGCCTCGATGGCCGCGTTCTTCGGGATCGCGCCGGTGCCCGGCTACGGTGCCGCGAAGGCCGGGCTCGTGCAGATGACGAAGTCGCTCGCGGCGTCGTGGGCGAAGGACGGCATCCGCGTGAACGCGATCGCGCCCGGCTGGATCCGCACCCGCATGACCGCGCGCATCCAGGGCGAGCCCGAGTGGACCCGGCGCGACTTCGAGCGGATGCCGATGGGTCGCTGGGGTCTGCCCGAGGAGGTCGCGCCCGCAGCACTCTTCCTCGCGAGCCCGGCCGCCTCCTACGTGACCGGGCAGACCCTGCCGATCGACGGCGGCTACACGGTCGCCTGAGCGGGCCGGGGGGACGTGGGCGTGGCGAGGAACGAGATCCGCATCGACGACCTCGCGCACCCGCGGCTCGACGAGGCGCAGCGCGCGGCGATCGAGGCCGCCGGCCGCGCGAGCCTGCCCCTGCGCGAGGACGCGGTGATGGAGGCCGCGCGCCGGCAGACCGGCCTCGCCGACTTCGGCGACGAGGGATTTCGCGTCCGCCTGCGCGAGTGGCTCGCCTCGGCCGACGAGGACCGGGGACTGAACTCGATGGGCCGCGCGACCGTGTTCGGCAACGCCGTGCGCGCGCTCTCGAACCGCCTGCGGGTGGAGGACCTGCTCCGACGCCGTCCCGAGATCCTCGACGTCGAGTTGCGGCGCCCGATCGTGATCGCCGGCCTGCCGCGCTCGGGCACGACCCACCTCGTGAACCTGGTCTCGGCCGACGACCGCCTGCGCTCGATGCCCTACTGGGAGAGCCTCGAGCCGGTGCCGGACCCCGCCGAGCGGCCCGGGCCCGACGGAGAGGACCCGCGGATCGCCCGCTGCCGGGCGATGCACGAGCGGGTCGACCGCCTGCTGCCGCACCTGCGCGCGATGCACCACATGACGCCCGAGCACGTCCACGAGGAGATCGAGCTGCAGGAACTCGACTTCTGCACCTACGGCATCGAGTGGTACGCGCGCGTGCCGCGCTGGCGCGACTTCTACCTCTCCTGCGACGCGCGCCCGAGCTACACCTACCTGAAGCGGGTCCTGCAGGTCCTGACCTGGCTGCGCGGCCCGAACCGCTGGGTGCTGAAGAGCCCGCAGCACCTCGAGCGGCTGCCGGAGCTCGTCGAGACGTTCCCCGACGCGACCGTCGTGCTGACGCACCGCGACCCGGTGCACGTGATCCAGTCCGCGACGACGATGGTGGCCTACGGCTCGCGGCTGCGTCGCGACCGGATCGATCTGGCCGACGTCGCCGAGTACTGGACCGACCGCATCGAGCGGCTGCTGCGCGCCTGCGTGCGCGACCGCGACCGTCTCGCCCCCGACCGCAGCGTCGACGTACTCTTCCACGAGTTCATGGCCGACGACGTCGCGACGGTCGAGCGCATCTACCGGGCCGCCGGCCTTCCGATGACCGAAGCGGCGCGCGCGCGGCTCGACGCCTTCCTGGCCGCGAACCCGCGCGGCCGCCACGGCCGCGTGGTCTACGACCTGCGCCGCGACTTCGGACTCGACCCCGCGGAGCTCCGTCGCCGCTTCGCCTTCTACTTCGACCGCTTCGCCGTCCGGGCCGAGGAGGACGACGACTAGCGGCGCACCGCGGCGGTTTTCGCTACCAGCCGCGTGTTCGACGGCGAACGGAGGCGACGATGGCGGACGAACTCTGGCGCAAGGGAGCGGGCGATCTCGCCCGGATGATCTCCCGCAAGGAGGTCTCGAGCCGCGAGGTCGTGCGCGCGCACCTCGACCGCGTCGACCGGGTGAACCCGTCGCTCAACGCGATCGTGCGCCGCTTCGACGAGCAGGCGCTCGCCGAGGCCGACCGGGCCGACGGCGCCGTGCGCGACGGCCTGCCGCTCGGTCCTCTCCACGGCGTCCCCTTCACCGTGAAGGAGAACATCGACCTCGCCGGCACGCCGACCACGAACGCGA
>JAGWVP010000631.1 GCA_018970825.1 bacterium
CGCGCTTCCGCACCTTCCTCGCGATGGAACTCGGCGTGTCGGTGAACAGCGTGCAGGCCCAGGTGCTCGGCGGGCACGGCGACGACATGGTGCCGGTCCGCTCGATGTGCACGGTGAGCGGGCTGCCGGTCGACCGAATGATGTCGGCCGAGCGTCTCGACGCGATCGTCGCCCGCACCCGCGGCGGCGGCGGCGAGATCGTGGCGCTGCTGAAGACCGGGTCCGCCTACTACGCGCCGGCGTCGGCCGCGATCCAGATGGCGGAGTCCTACCTGCGCGACCGCAAGGCGGTCCTGCCGTGTGCGGCCTTCCTCGAGGGCGAGTACGGGCTGCGCGACCTCTTCGTCGGCGTCCCGGTCCAGATCGGCGCGGGCGGCGTCGAGAAGGTGATCGAGCTGCCGCTCTCCGCGAAGGAGAAGGAGGAGCTCGCGGTCTCGGCGAGCCACGTTGCCGAGCTCGTCGCGGCGCTCGACGGGGTCCTGAAGAAGTAGCCCGGTGGCGCGTCTGCGCACGCGCTGGTCGGCGGCCGTCGATTTCGGCGGCACGCTGACCGACGTGGTCCTGCGCCCGTCGCACGCCGACGGGGGCGGGGACCGCCTGTTCTCGCTCGCATCGGAAGCCCCCGCGGACGAGGGCCGGCTCGACGCCGTCCTCTCGCGGGCGTCGTCGCACCACGAGGTCGAGGCCTCTTCGATCGGCCTCGTCGCCGCGACCGGCGGTCGCTCGTTCGCGCTGCCGGACCGCTGGCGGGGCGCTCCCCTCCGGCACGTCGCGGAGACCCGCGCGATCGCCCGCGGGGGACTCGCCGCGGGTGCCGTCGCGCCGGCCCTGGTCGCGAGCCTCGGCACCGGGACGGCGCTCGTGGTCGCGTTCGCGGAGGGCGAGCCCCGCCACCTCGTCGGCAGCGGGATCGGCGGCGGGACGCTGCTCGGGCTGTCCCGGCTCCTGCTCGGCACGGTCGACGTCGACGAGATCGACTCCCTCGCCCGCGCGGGCGATCCCGGCGCCTGCGACCTGCTCGTCCGAGACATCCTCGGCGGCGGGATCGGCTCGGTCCCGGCCGACGCGACCGCCGCGCACTTCGGGCGACTCGGGCGGATGGGTTCGCCGGGACCGCCGGCGCGGGCCGACGTGGCCGCGGCGCTGGTCAACCTGGTCGCGCAGTCCATCCTGCGGCTCGTCTTCGAGGCGGCGCTGCGCCACGACGTGCGCTCGATCCTGCTGGCGGGGCACCTGCTCGACGTCGGGGGGTTCCGCGGGGCGATCCTCCGCATCCCCTCGCTTTCCCCGGAGTTCGTGCGCCTCGCGCCCGACCCGGGCTTCGCGATCGCCCGGGGCGCGCTCGAGGAGGCGCTCCGGGAAGACGACGCCCCGGGAGGATGACGGGCGACCGACCGCCGCCGGGGTCGTGGCGACCCGGGCGGTCGTCTGCTTAATGAACCGGGTTTGATCGCGTCCGGACCGGAGGGAAGGGATCGATGAACATCCACGAATACCAGGCGAAGGAGATCCTTCGCCGCTACGGCGTCGCGACGCTCCGCAACATCGTCGCGAACTCGCCCGACGAGGCCAAGGCCGCCGCGCAGGAGCTCGGGGGCAACGGTCCCTGGGTGGTGAAGGCCCAGATCCACGCGGGCGGTCGCGGCAAGGGCGGCGGCGTGAAGCTGGTGAAGACCCCGCAGGAGGCCCACGACTTCGCGAAGGCGATCATCGGCAAGCCCCTGGTCACCCACCAGACCGGTCCGGGCGGCCGCATCGTCCACCGCGTTCTGGTCGAGGAGGGCTGCGCGATCGACCGCGAGCTCTACCTCGGCATGGTGCTCGACCGGGCGACCAGCCGTCTCGCCGTGATCGCTTCGGCCGAGGGCGGCGTCGAGATCGAGGAGGTCGCCGCCAAGACGCCCGAGAAGATCTTCCGCGAGCCGATCGAGCCGGTGGTCGGACTCCAGGCCTTCCAGGCGCGCAAGCTCGGCGCGGCGCTCGGGCTTCCGGGCGGCTCGCTCGGGAAGTTCGCGAAGTTCGCGACCGGGCTCTACGAGGCCGTGCTCGCGACCGACGCCTCGATGGTCGAGATCAACCCGCTCGTGCTCACCAGG
>JAGWVP010000632.1 GCA_018970825.1 bacterium
CTTCGCGCACGAAGATCACGACGCGACGGGCGGGCGGGTCGACGACCCAGTACTCGGCGACGCCGTTTCGCTCGTAGATCGCTCGCTTCTCGGTCAGGTCGCGGCGGCGGGTCGACGGGGAGAGCACCTCGACGACGAGGTCGGGTGCGAACGCGAGGGACTTGCCTTCGACGGGCCGCGGACCGCGCTGCAGCGTGGCGTTGGAGAAGAACGAGAGGTCGGGCTGCACGCAGTCGCCCGAGGGGAGGTCGTAGCCGGCGCTCGACTCCAGCACCTCGCCGAGGCGATTGGCCTCGACGTGCGGAAGGAGGCGGGAGGCGATCCGCATCGCGAGCCGCGAGTGCGGCCAGCCGGGAGGCGGCGTCACCGCGATGCGCCCGTCGAGTAGTTCGTAGCGGTTGCGGTCGTCGGGCGGGAGGCTCTCCGCCCAGGCGTGGAACTGGTCGCGCGTGAAGCGCTCCTCGGACACGAACGCCGTCTCCATGACCATCGCCCTCCCCGGGTAGCACGGTCGCGCATGGAGCCGGAAGTCCCATGCGGGTGGGAGGGGCGCCATGGGCGGGGGGACATGATTCGCGGTGGGAGCTGATCGGAATGCGAGGGCTGGGAGTGGGGCTCGGCTGGAGGCGAGCGGTGGTCCTGTCGTCGAAATCTGGCGGCTACCGGATCGGCCGTCCGGGAAGCGGCTCCCCCCGACCGGAGGACTTGATTGCCGGCCCCGCTATTCATAGTTAGCCCATGAACTCTTTATAAGGGGATCCGTTATTCAGGGTTCCTCATCAGGGGCGCTCCTCGTGAAGCGGGCGAAAACAGGGCGATTCGAGGCCGCGACGGTCGGCGGGGAGCGGCTGCGCGCGTTCATCCCCGATCCGCTGCCTCCGAGGCCGGCCCTGGACCTGGGGGGTGGGCGCCAGCGCCTGCTCGAGTCCGCGGTGCTCGCCGTCGGTCGGCTCGACGGGGTTTCGACGCTGCTGCCGGACACGTCGCTCTTCCTGTACTCGTGGGTTCGCAAGGAGGCGGTCCTCTCGTCGCAGATCGAGGGCACTCAGTCCTCCATCTCGGATCTCCTGCTGTTCGAGATGCAGGAGGCGCCGGGCGTGCCGATCGACGACGTCGCCGAGGTGTCGAACTACGTCGCGGCACTCGATCACGGAATCGAGCGCCTTCGCGGCGGGTTTCCCCTCTCGAACCGCCTGATCCGCGAGATCCACGGCGTGCTGCTCGCGCAGGGGCGCGGGAGCAGGGCGGCCCCGGGCCAGTTCAGGCGCTCGCAGAACTGGGTCGGTGGCGGTCGCGCGAGCGAGGCGACCTTCGTGCCGCCGCCGCATTCGGCGGTTCCGGACTGCATGGCGTCGCTCGAGCGATTCGTGCAGTCCGACGACGACGGCCTGCCCGTGCTGGTGCGGGCCGGACTCGCGCACGTGCAGTTCGAGACGATCCACCCGTTTCTCGACGGCAACGGGCGTGTGGGGCGGCTCCTCGTCACGCTGCTGCTCTGCGAGGCGGGGATCCTCCGCGAACCGCTCCTGTACCTGAGCCTCTACCTGCGTCGCCGGCGCGCGGACTACTACGCGCTGCTCGACCGCGTCCGTCGCGACGGCGACTGGGAGGCGTGGCTCGAGTTCTTCCTGGAGGGCGTCCGCGTGACCGCGGTCGGGGCCGTCGAAGCCGCGCACCGGCTGGTCGCGATGTTCGCGGACGACCGCAGGAAGATCGAAGCCACCGGCCGGCGCGCGGGCTCGGCGCTGCGCGTGCACGAAGCGCTCCAGGCCCGGGCGATCCTGTCCCTGCCGGCGCTCCGAGACCGCACGGGGCTCTCGTTCCCGGCGGCCGCGTCCGCGGTCGAGCTCCTCGCCGATCTCGGGATCGTCCGCGAGATGACGGGCCGGCGTCGCAACCGGCTGTTCGCGTACGACCGGTACCTCGCGGTGCTTAGCGAGGGGACCGAGGGCGGGGGGTAGGTAAGACGCCCCGAGGAGCGGGCGACGGAGCCGCGATTCGCCCCCTCAGCGCTCCCGCTCGTCGCGGACGATCTCGGCCGGACGGCGACCGAGGTAGCGGACCGGGTGCGAGCGGATCTCGCGCAGCACG
>JAGWVP010000027.1 GCA_018970825.1 bacterium
GCAGGAGGACCACGTCGCCCTCGCGGGACTCCTCCGCCAGCCGCTCGGCGAGCGCCGTGCGGTCGGGCACGAAGCGCACGTCGGCGTGGCCTCGCGCCGTCAGCGCGTGCGCGAGCGCGGTGCCGGTCGCACCCTCGATCGGCTCCTCGCCCGCCGGGTACACCTCGGTGAGGAAGAGCACGTCGGCGTCGTCGAAGGCGTCGAGGAAATCGTGAAACAGGTCGCGCGTCCGGGTGAAGCGATGCGGCTGGAACGCGACCAGTCGACGGCGCGGCAGCGCCTCGCGCGCCGCGCGCAGGGTGACGCGGATCTCCTCGGGGTGATGACCGTAATCGTCGATCACGAGCACCCCGCGCGCCTCGCCCCGCTGCTCGAACCGGCGGTGGATGCCGGTGAACCCGGCCAGCGCCCGGGCCGCGCTCGCGAACGGCACGCCGACCTCGGCCCCGGCCGCGATCGTCGCGAGCGCGTTCTGCGCGACGTGCCGCCCGGGCATGCGGATCTCGACCGGCCCGAGATCCTGTCCGCCGCGGGTCGCGACGAAGCGGGTCGAGAAGCCCTCGACCACGAGGTCGCGCGCGCTCACCTCGGCGTCGGGCGAGAGCCCGTAGGTCACGTAGCGCTTGCGCACGCGCGGCAGGAGGGCCCGGACGCGCGGGCTGTCGACGCACAGGATCGAGGCGCCGTAGAAGGGGACCCGGTTCACGAACTCGAGGAATGCGTCGGCCGCTCGCTCGACGTCGCCGTAGTGGTCGAGGTGCTCGGGATCGATGTTCGTCACGATCGCGATCGTCGGCGACAGCAGGAGGAACGTGCCGTCGCTCTCGTCGGCCTCGACGACCATGTACTCGCCGCCGCCGAGCCGGGCGTTCGAGCCGAGCGACAGCACCTTGCCGCCGATCACGACGGTCGGGTCGAGCCCGCCGCCGGAGAGCACGGCCCCGAGCAGCGAGGTCGTCGTCGTCTTTCCGTGGGTGCCGGCGACCGCGAGGCCGTACTTGACCCGCATGAGCTCCGCGAGCATCTCCGCGCGCGGGATCACGGGGACGTGCAGGTCGCGCGCACGCGCCACCTCGGGATTCGAGAACTTGACGGCCGACGAGATCACGACGACGTCGGTCGCCTCGCCGACGTGGGAGGGGTCGTGTCCGTAGAAGATCCGGGCGCCGAGTCCCTGCAGGCGCTCGCTCGTCTCGCTGCGGGCGAGGTCCGACCCGCTCACGACGTAGCCCATGCTGAGCAGGATCTCGGCGATGCCGCTCATGCCGATGCCGCCGATCCCGACGAAATGGATGTGGTGTCGTCCGCCGCGCACGGCCGTGGTCTTACCGGCCGGCCCGCGGGGCCGCACCCCGGCCGCCCGGCGGTCGGGCTCCGGGCCGGTCAGGCCGCCGAGCGGGCTCCCGGGAGGAGGCGCAGGCACTCGTCGACCACGCGCGAGGCCGCGTCGGGGTGCCCGAGGGCGCGCGCCCGGCGCCGGAGCTCGGCGGTGGCCACCTCGTCGTCGATCGCCCGCCGGACCGTCGCCGCGAGGGAGTCGGGCTCGAGCTCCCGGTCGAGCACCATCCAGGCCGCGCCCTCGTCGACCAGCGACTGTCCGTTCAGCCGCTGGTGATCGCCCGCCGCGAACGGGAAGGGAACGAGGATCGCGGCCTTGCCGAGGGCGGTGAGCTCGGCGATCGTCGTCGCCCCCGCACGGCAGACGACCAGGTCCGCGCGCGCGTAGGCGCTCGCCATGTCGTCGATGAACGCGCGCACCCGGGCGTCGAGTCCGAGCCGCCGGTAGGCCTCCTCGACCGCGTCGCGGTCGGTCTTCCCGGTCTGGTGCTCGACCGCGAGCGGCCGTCCGACCCGCGCGAGCGCGTCGGGAACCACGGAGTTCAGGCGATGGGCACCGGCGCTGCCGCCGAAGACCAGCACCCGGAACCGCCCGTCGGGCGACGCGGGGTCCGTGGTCCGCCCGCCCGCCGCGGCGAAGTCCCGCACCGGGTTGCCGGTCACGACCGCGCGGGGTCCGAGCCCGCGCGCCGTCGACGGGAACGTCACGCAGACGCGGCTCGCGAACGGAGCGAGCGCCTTCGTCGCGAGCCCCGGCTCCGCGTTCTGTTCGAGCAGCACGACCGGGATGCGCGAGAGCGCCGCCGCGGCGACCGCCGGAAACGAAGCGTAGCCGCCCACCCCGACGACCAGGTCGGGTCGCCGCGCCCGCAGGACGCGACGGGCCCCGACGAGGCTCTTCGCCACCCGCCCGACGCCGCGCACGACCTCCGCCGGGCCCCGCCCCCGCAGCCCGCGCACCGGCAGGAGGTCGACCTCGAAGCCCGCCGCGGGAACCGCCGTGCGCTCGATGCCGTAGTCGCTGCCGACGAACGAGACCTCGGCACCCACGCGGCGGCGCAGCTCCTGCGCGACCGCGATGCCCGGGAAGAGGTGCCCGCCGGTACCGCCGCCGGCGATCAGGACCCTCGGCACGTCCCGCTCAGCGCGCGTCGCGCGAGAGCCCGAGGAGCACCGCGACGGTCGCGACCGACGCGATCATCGAGCTCCCGCCGTAGCTGACGAGCGGCAGCGGCAGCCCCTTCGTCGGAAGGAGCCCGACCACGACCGCGACGTTCAGCGCCGCCTCGACGACCAGGAGGAAGGTGAGCCCGAAGGCGAGCAGCCGCGAGAAGTCGTCGCTCGATCGCGTCGCCACGCGGAAGCCGCGCAGGGCGATCACCGCGAAGCAGCCCAGCACGACGAGGCCGCCGACCAGCCCCAGTTCCTCGCCGACCAGCGCGAAGATGAAGTCCGTGTGCCCCTCGGGCAGGTAGAACATCTTCTGCTTCCCGTTGCCGAGCCCGGTGCCGAGCACCCCGCCGCTGCCGAACGAGAGCAGGGACTGGACGAGCTGGAATCCGCCGTTCTGCGGATCGCCCCACGGGTCGAGGAACGCGACGAGCCGCGCCCAGCGGTAGGGCTTCGTCCAGATGAGCGCGACCGCGGCGGGGATCGTGGCGGAACACAGCAGCGCGAGGTGGAGCGGCCTCGCGCCGGCCGCGAACATCATTCCGAAGGAGAGCGCGACCAGCACCATCGCCGCTCCGAAGTCGGGCTGGAGGAGCAGGACGACCGCCGTCAGGCCGAGGACGAGCAGGTGGGGCAGGACGCCGAACGTGAAACTGTCCATTCGCCCCTGCTTCCGGTGGAGAGAGCGCGCGAGGTAGAGCGCGAACGCCGGCTTCAGGATTTCCGACGGCTCGAAGGACACGATGCCGAGAGGAAGCCAGCGCCGCGCGCCGTTGCGCACCTGGCCCACGTGGGGAACGAGCGTGAGGACGACCAGCAGGAGCGCCGCGAGCGCGATCGCGTAGGCGTGCTTCTCGAGCGTCCGCGTCTCGACCTGCATCGCCCGCCAGCCGAGCGCGAGGGCGAGTGCGAGGAAGACCAGGTGCCGCTTCACGAGCGCCCACGGGCTGCCGAACCGCTCCTGCCCGAGAAAGAAACTCGCGTCGTAGACCATCACGATCCCGAACCCGAGAAGCACGAGCACCGCGCCGAGAAGGAAGTGGTCGACGGCGCGGTGCCGGAGCACGCGGGGCCTCTGGGTCGCGATGGCGCGGGAGGAGACGATCGACGGGGTGGCGATCATGGCTGGAGGGCCCTCACCTGGGCGGCGAAGGCATCCCCCCTCGCCGCGTAGTTCTCGAACTGGTCCATGCTCGCGCAGGCCGGGGAAAGCAGGACGACGTCCCCCGACCTGGCCTCGCGGGCGGCCGCCGCGACCGCGTCGGCGAAGATCTCGTGGCAGGCCGTCGCCGTCGCGCCGTCCCATGCGTCGCGCAGCTCCTCGCGCGCGGCCCCGTAGAGCGAGAGGAACCGGACCTTGCGCCGCAGCATCTCCCGGGCGATGCCGTAGTCGCCGCCCTTCGAGAGACCGCCCGCGACCAGCACGACCGAGCCGTCGCGGTATCCCTCGAGCGACTTGAGCAGCGCGCCGACGTTGGTGCCCTTCGAGTCGTCGACGAACGAGACGCCGGCGATCTCGGCGACCGCCTCGAGCCGGTGCCGCAACCCCTCGAACGAGTCGATCGTCCGCTGCACGACCCCGGGTGCGACGTCGAGCGCACGCGCCGCGAGAATCGCGGCCATGAGGTTCTCGCGGTTGTGCCGGCCCGCGAGCCGCGTCCGGGCGAGCGGGAAGACGAGGCGCCCCGCGGGTTCGTCGACCACGATCGCGTCGCCCTCGATCGACGCCGCGACTCCTCGCGAGCCGGCCGGGGGGACCGTGCCGAACGTGCGCACCTCCGCCGCGATCTCCGGGGCGAAGCGCAGGACCGCCGGGTCGTCCCGGTTCAGGATCGCGACGTCGCCCGGCCGCTGCCGTGCGAAGATCCGCGCCTTCGTGCGCGCGTAGTGGTCGAAGTCGCGATAGCGGTCGAGGTGATCGTCGGTCACGTTGAGAAGGAGGGCCACGCGCGGGCGGAAGCGCTCGACCCACTCGAGCTGGAAGCTCGAGATCTCGGCGACGACCGTGTCCCACGTGCCGTCGGCGGCGTCGACGAGCGGCGTCCCGAGGTTGCCCCCGGTGAAGGTACGGCGTCCGTCGCACTCGAGCATCGCGCCGACGAGCGAGGTCGTGGTGCTCTTTCCGTTGGTCCCGGTGATCGCGACGATCGGAGCCGCGATCCGGCGCGCGGCGACCTCGATCTCCGACAGCACCGGGACGCCTCGGGCCACCGCGGCCGCGAGCACGGGCGCGTCGGCCGGGATCCCGGGACTCGGCACGACCAGGTCGATCCCGTCGAGCAGGCGAGGTCCGTCGTCGCCCGCGATCCACTCGACGCCCGCGAGGTCGCCGGGCCGCTCGAGGGCGGGGCGCCGGTCGCAGGCGCGGACCCGCGCCCCGATCCCCGACAGCCAGCGGGCGGTCGCGAGCCCCGTGCGACCGAGGCCGACGACGAGGACCCGCCGGCCGGCGACCTCGAACCCGTCCCGGGCGATGCGTTCCGCGGTCGCGCTCACCGCAGCTTCAGCGTGGAGAGGGAGAGCAGCGCGCAGATCACCGCGATGATCCAGAAGCGCACGATGATGAGCGGCTCGGGCCAGCCGAGAAGCTCGAAGTGGTGGTGGACCGGGGCCATC
Organism: bacterium; assembly: GCA_018970825.1. Lineage (GTDB taxonomy): Bacteria > Desulfobacterota > Binatia > UBA12015 > UBA12015 > REEB422. The sequence goes on from JAGWVP010000027.1 coordinate 5,125, forward strand.
CGGAAGATGCGCTTGCGGCGCGTCTTGTACGACGCGACCTGGAAGATCACGGAGAACATCTCGGCGAAGAAGACGCCGCCGAGCAGCGGGAGCAGGAGCGCCTGCTTGCTGACGAGCATCATGACCGCGATCGCCGCGCCGAGCGGCAGCGAGCCCACGTCCCCCATGAAGACCTTCGCCGGGTAGGCGTTGAACCACAGGAAGCCGAGACCGGCGGCGACCAGTGCCCCGCCGAAGACGGCGAGTTCGCCCGCGCCGGGCACGTGGTGGATCTGCAGGTAGCGCGCGATCTCGGCGTGCCCCGCGACGTAGGCGAACACCGTGCAGGTGCCCGCCGCGATCGCGACCGGGACGATCGCGAGCCCGTCGAGGCCGTCGGTCAGGTTGACCGCGTTCGAGGTCCCCACGATCAGCAGCGCCGCGAACGGCACGTACCACCACCCGAGCTCGGGATGGAGGTCCTTGAACAGCGGCACCGGGAGCTCGGTGCCGACCTCGGGCTGGAGCGCGAGGAAGATCGCGGCCGGGACCGCGATCCCGAACTGCAGCCAGAGCTTGCCCCGGGCCGAGAGCCCCGCCGAGCTGCGGCCGCGCAGCTTGCGGTAGTCGTCGACGAAGCCGATCGCGCCGAATCCGAGCAGCACGAACAGCACGAGCCAGACGTAGGCGTTCGAGAGATCGGCGAGGAGCAGCGTCGCGAGCGCGCTCGAGAACAGGATGAGCGTGCCGCCCATCGTGGGCGTACCGGCCTTCGCCTTGTGGCGCTCGGGGCCGTCGTCGCGGATGTGCTGCCCGACGCGCATCTCGGAGAGCTTGCGGATGAGCGGCTTGCCGAGCCAGAGCGAGATCACGAGCGCCGTCAGGCTCCCGACCAGCGTCCGGAAGGAGATGTACCGGAAGACGTTCAGGACCGAGTAGGTCCGGTGGAGGGGATAGAGGATCTGGTAGAGCATCTCGCGCGTCTTCCACCTTCGCTTCGACTTCGGTCCCCTCGGTGCCCGGGGGTCGGGCCAGGTCCGATTCGCGCGCCCGCTCGGACACGGCGACCCGGACCTGGCCCTTCCCACCATTCCGAACGCGTCCTCCGCAACCCCACCACCGCCGCCGTCCGCGTCCGGACCTGTCCGCCTCCGCCTTCGCGCGGTGCATGCCGGAGTGACGAGACCACTCCCGCACCGCTTCCGAAGGGCGCCGGGCCCGCATGCGGGTCCGGCCTCCACCACCGACTTCCTCCACCTCGCCACCCTTCGACGGCGGCGGACGAGACCGCATCGGCTCAGTGCACGCGAGCCTCCGGCTCCCCCTTCCAGCCGCGCGCCGCGAGTGCGGCGCGCGCTTCTTCCCGGTCGTCGAGATGATGCTTCGTCGTCCCGACGATCTGGTAGTCCTCGTGTCCCTTTCCCGCGATCAGAACCAGGTCGGAATCCCCCGCGATCTCGATCGCGCGAAGGATCGCCGTGCGGCGCTCGGGCACCACTGCAACCGCCTCCACCACACCTTGCCCGAGCGCCGCCTCGGCAACGGGCGTGCGGCCTTCGCCGCGCACGCCCTCCTCGATGGCGGCAAGGATCGCCATCGGATTCTCCGTCCTCGGGTTGTCCGAGGTCAGAATGACGATGTCGGAAAGCCGGGCTGCGATCGCGCCCATGAGCGGGCGCTTGCCCGCGTCGCGATCGCCCCCGCAGCCGAAGACCGTGATGAGCCTGCCGGAGCAGAGCCCCCGGAGACTCGCCAGGACGCGCTCGAGCGCGTCCGGCTTGTGCGCGTAGTCGACGACCACGCGGAAGGGCTGTCCCGCGCGGACCGACTCGAGACGTCCCGGGACCGCCGGGAGGTCCGCGATGCCGCGGACGATCGCCTCGGCGGGGATGCCGAGACGCCAGGCCGTCGCCGCCGCCGCCTCGATGTTGGAGGCGTGGGGCGCACCGACGAGGCGCGTCGAGAAGGCGACGCTGCGATCGCCGAGGAGGATCTCGCCGCGCATGCCGTCGAGGTCGGAGACCACGCCGGTGCAACGAACGTCGCCCCCCGGTCCGAAACGGACGCAGGGCACCCGGGTGCGCGCCGCGACCTTCTCGACCTCGGGATCCGATGCGTTCACGACGGCGAAGCTCGCCTTGCCGGAGGAGGGAAGGAGTTCGAGGAAGAGCCTCGCCTTCGCCTCGCGGTACTCGTCGAGATCCGCGTGGAAGTCGAGATGATCGCGCGAGAGGTTCGTGAAGACGCCGGCGTCGAACGAGGTCGCGCACAGCCGGTCGAGCGCGAGCGCGTGGGACGAGGCCTCGAGCGCGACGTGCGTCACGCCGTCGCCGCGCATGCGGGCGAGCAGCCCCTGCAGTTCGACCGCGTCGGGCGTCGTGAGCGACGCGGCCGCGTTCCGCCCGCCCCATCGGTACTCGATCGTGCCGAGGACGCCGGTGGGATGGCCGGCCGCGACGAACATCGACTCGAGCAGCCAGGTCGTGGTCGTCTTGCCGCTCGTGCCGGTCACCGCGACCACCGTCATCGCGCGACTCGGATGCCCGGCCATCGAGGCGGCCGCCTCGGCGACGAACGCGCGCGGTGCGCGGCAGGCGACCACCGCCCGGCCCGGGGGCACCGCGACCGATCCCGTCTGCTCGTCGGCGACGGCCACCGCTGCGGCGCCCTTCGCGAACGCCGAGGCCGCGTGACTCGCACCGTCGACCTTCGATCCCGGCAGGCCGACGAACAGGTCGCCCGGCTCGACGCGTCTCGAGTCGAGCACGACGCGCCCGATCCGCACGTCGCGGACTCCCGCCGCGACACGCGCCCCCGAGGGGCAGTCGGCGAGCAGCGCCTCGAGCGCCCGAGGGGACGCGTCGGCCGCAGCGTGCGCGATCGGGGCGCTCACAGGCTCGGCTCCAGCAGGAGGACGACTCCGTCCCCCGGGTAGCGCGGCGTGCCGGCCGGCGGATCCTGTGCCTTCACGAAGCCGCTGCCCCGGGCCTCCTCGATCGCGAGCCCCTCGTGCGCCGCGGTCTCGAGCGCGCGCCGCAGGCTCATGCCGACGAACGACGGGACCGCTCCGCGGGTCTCGCCGTCGAGTCCCGTGTAGCCGCCCATCGCCGCCTGCTGCAGCAGCGCTGCGGCGTCGGGAGCGGGCTCGGCCCGCGGTCGAAGGTTTCGCGGTGCCGCCCTGGGCGCCGGGGCCGCGCGCGAGACGCCTCGATCCGCCTTGCCGTGCTTCTCGTCGGCCGCGCTCGCGGGCCGCTCGCCGAGGCGGTCGAGGGCGCGCGACATGATCTCGCGGAACACCGGGGCCGCGACGAGGCCGCCGTAGGTCTGGGTGCGCGGCGTGTCGATCATGACGAGCAGCACGTAGGCCGGGTCGTCGGCGGGTGCGAAGCCGACGAAGGAGGCGAGCCGGTCGCGCGAATAGCGACCGGTGCGCGAGTCGACCTTCTGGGCGGTGCCGGTCTTTCCCGCGACGCGGACGCCCTCCATGCGGGCCTTGCCGCCGGTGCCGCCCTCGAACTCGACGACGCGCTCGAGCATGGACCCGACCGCGCGAGCCGTCTCCGGCGAGATCACCTGGCGGGAGCCGGCGTCCGCCTCGGCGTCGTCGCGGTCGAGCAGGACGCGGCCGCTGCGGTCGACCGCGCGGCGCAGCAGGTGCGGCTGGTGGAGGACGCCTCCGTTCGCGAGCGCGCCGTAGGCCGCCGCGAGCTGGATCGGCGTGACCGAAAGCCCCTGGCCGAAGCTGCCGGTCGCGAGGTCGATCGGCGCCCAGCTCGACCACGGGCGCACGATGCCGGCGACCTCGCCGGGCAGGTCGATCGAGGTGCGGCGGCCGAAGCCGAAGCGCTCGAGCGAGCGGCCGTAGCGCTCCTTGCCGAGGCCGGCGGCGATCTTGCTCACGCCGATGTTGCTCGAGAACTGGATCACCTCGGGCATCGACAGCATGCCGTAGGGATGGTGGTCGTGGATGGTCCACTTCCCGATCCGGAAGCGGCCGCGCTCGCAGAAGACCGAGTCCGACGCCCGCATCGTGCGCTCCTCGAGCGCGGTCGCCATGAGGATCGCCTTCAGCGTCGAACCCGGCTCGAACGCGTCGGTCACGGCTCGGTTGCGCCGCGCGCCGGGCCCCGCCGCGCCGGGAGCGTTCGGGTCGTAGGTCGGGACGTTCGCGAGAGCCGCGATCTCGCCGGTCTTCGGGTCGAGCAGCACGGCGGTGCCCGCGACGGCCTTCGCCTCCGCGACGCCGATCGCGAGCTCGCGCTCGACGATCGCCTGCAGCCCGGCGTCGATCGTGAGGGTGAGCGCGGCCCCCGCCGCGAACGGCGAGTCGTCCGCGGACTCGCCGTCGGCGTCGACCTCGGCGGTCTCCGCGTCGGCGATGACGAGCGCGCGGCCGAGCCCGTCGCGCTGCATGCGCAGCACCGTCTCCGGCCCGCGCATCCAGCGGTCGTACCGCAGCTCGATGCCCTCCTGCCCGGCGAGGTCGGAGCCGGAGAAGCCGACCACGTGGGCGCCCACGGCTCCCTGCGGATAGACGCGACGACCGTCGGTCAGGCTGCCGATGCCGAGGACGTTCAGGTGAGAGACCGCGCGCGCCTCGTCGCGCGTCGCGCGGCGCTTCAGCCAGACGAATCCGCGCTTCGAGTCGAGACGTCGGTCGAGCGTGCGCTGCGGAACGCCGAGGGCCTTCGCCAGTGCGGGACGGATTTCGGGGGGCACGGGATACTTGCGCGGGCTCGCGTAGATCGAGGGGGCCGCCGTCGTCTCGGCGAAGACTTCGCCGTAGCGGTCGTGGATCGCGCCGCGCATCGCGGTGACCCGAAGCGTCTCGCGGTGCTGCCGGCTCGCCTTGTTCGAGAGCTCCGCGCGGTCGATGATCGTGAGTTGCGCGACGCGCGCGCCGATCAGGGCGAGCACCGCGATCATCGCCCCTGCGACGAGCGGGATCCGCTCCGAGGGGCCGGCGGGGAGACGGGCGGGCTTCAAGGCACCACCACCTGCCCCGGGGCCGGGGCGTGGAGACCGAGCTTCGCCGCGACCTGCTCGATGCGGGCCGGCGCGGTCGCGGCAGCGAGTTCGACCTTCAGTTCGTGGACCTCCTGGTCGAGCTTGACCGTCATCTGGCGGGCGGCGCCGAGCGCGTAGCCGACGCGCACCGCCTCGATCCCCGTCCAGACGTGGACCGCGCCGACCACGAGCAGGACGAGTCCGGCGACGATGTTGCTGCGCAGCGCTCGGCGGCGATCCTCCCGTCCGATCTCCGCGCCGACCGTGCGGCGCGCGGCGACCGGCAGGGCCGGGAGCGGGTCGAGCGGCCGCACGCGGGGCATCGCGGGAGCACCCACCGCGAACGGGAACGCCCGCTGCGAGGTGCGCGCGACCGGGGCCGTCGGCGGCGCCTTCCGCGCGAGCCGTGCGACGGCACGCCGTCCCGGCGCGATCGCGTCGCCGTCGCGCAACAGGAGAGCGCGCGCCCCGGCGGCCATCAGAGCCACTCCAGCGCCCGCAGGCGGGCGCTCCGGGCGCGCGGGTTGCGCGCGATCTCCTCGTCGGAGGGCTTGATCGCACCGCGCACGAGCAGCTTCGCTCGGGCGACGCCGCCGCAGCGGCAGACCGGGAGCTCGGGCGGGCAGGTGCAGGCGGTCGCGAACGCGCGGAAGGCGTGCTTCACGCGGCGGTCCTCGAGCGAGTGGTAGGCGAGGATCGCGACCCGGCCGCCGCGGTCGAGCATCGCGGGCAGGGCCGCGAGCAGGGCGTCGAGCTCGTCGAGTTCGCGGTTCACGGCGATGCGCAAGGCCTGGAAGGTGAGCGTCGCCGGATCCCGGTGCGCCGGGCGATGGCGGACGGCGCCGGCCACGCGGGCGCGCAGCTCGTCGGTCGTGCGCGGCCGCTCGCCGCGGACGATCGCGCGGGCGATGCGCCGCGCGTCGCGCTCCTCGCCGTACTCGTGGAGCCAGTCCGCGATCTCGGCCTCGTCGGCGCCCGCGAGCAGGTCGGCCGCCGTCTCGCCGCGGCTCGCGTCCATCCGCATGTCGAGATCGGCCGAGGCGCGGAAGCCGAAGCCGCGCGAGGCGTCGTCGAGCTGCATCGACGAGACGCCGAGGTCCGCGACCACCAGGTCGACGCGATCGAGGCCCGCCTCGGCGAGGAGGTCGCCGATCGAGCCGAAGCGGCCGTGCAGGAGTCGCACCCGCTCGCCGAAGCGCGCGAGGCGTCGTCCCGCGATCGCGAGCGCGCGCTCGTCGCGATCGACGCCGAGCAGGGTCGCGTCGGCCGGCAGCGCGTCGAGGAGCGCCTCCGCGTGACCGCCGAGCCCGAGCGTCAGGTCGACCGCGCGCAGACCGGGGCGCGGGGTCTCCGGCACGAGCAGGCGGACGATCTCGTCGCGCAGCACGGGCTCGTGGGAGAAGGACGCGGTCTGCGTCATGGCGACCGCCCTTCCCCGGCGACCGGCGGGAAGCCCGCCGTGGCGCCAGCAGAGCCGGGGCGCCGCGCCGTCGCTCGCGAAGTGCCGCGGCCGGACATCGCGCCGCTCAGATGCCGAGGTCACGGAACAGGTCCGGGTTGTCGCGCAGCATCGAGCGGTAGGCCGCGACGACCTTGTCGTAGCCGGCCGCGCCGAAGATGCGGAACTTCCTGCCCACGCCGGCGAACACGACGTCCTGGTCCATCTCCGCGTAGCGACGCAGTCCCTGCGGCAGGAGGATCCGCCCCTGCTTGTCGGGCTGGCAGGGCTGGGCGCTTCCGACGTAGGCCGACTCGAAGAGCAGCCGGTTCTGGGAGAAGGCCCCGCTGCGGGACTGCAGCTCGTCGAGGAAGTCCTGCCAGCCCCGGGCCGGGTAGGCCTCGAGGCAGGGCACCCCGGCCACCTCGAAGATCGTGACCATGAGGCGGTCGTCCGAGGCCCCCGCGAGGGTCTCGCGGAAGCGGGCGGGGATGGCGACTCGACCCTTGTCGTCGAGGGCGTTGGAGTAGTTGCCGGAGAACATGATCTCGGTCCGGGAAAGGCTCTCCAACCGTCCATCCCACTCAACCCCACCTTTCCCCACCGGTCGGATACGGCGGACGACCCCCTCGTGTCAATAGAAATCCATTGAAATTCGTTGGCTTCAGCGAATTTCGCCCCCGCTCGAGCCCCCGGCGGAACTTCGTCCTTTCTTCGCTCCAGCGCAGGATACCTGTCGAAACAATCGTGTTTTCGCAACCTTTCGGGATGAACCACCGAGGCTCAAAGTGGGGAATCGTCCCTAAACGTGAGGCCACCGGGGAACTCGCCTGCGGGGCCCTCGGAGCGATCATCGGCTCGGGGAGGTTTTTCCGGTTGAACACCCAGCGCATCCGGCGAGATGAGGAGGTGCATCATGATCGAGGTATTCGTGCTCGCCTTGGCACTCTGCCTGACCAGCGACTCCGTCCAGGCGGCAACGCTCTCCCAGTCGACGGCGTCCTCTACTTCGAAGTCAAAAACCCAGCGCATCCCGGCTCGCAGTTGGTGTTGAAGGCGGGGAACGCGGGAACGGGACCTTCCAGGTTCGAGATCGACTCCAGTTCCTTGAAGGCAGCCAGCACTTTTTCCCAGTGCCGTGGAAAGGCAGACGCGAGCTACGCCCGCTCCGCCGGAACCCCGTCCGACTCGGGCAAGCGGGACGCGGCATACGTCAAGTGCGACGACGGCCTGGTGAAGGGCTACGCCGCAGCAGAGATTCGCTACGGCTCGGATTGTGCGACGCCCGGCGACGTCAACGAGGCGAAGACCTACCTGACCCAGTGCGCCGACGACCTGGGCGCCTCGGTGGTTCGTGGAGGCTCCGTCCCCGACTACGTCGCCGAGATCTCCGCGTGCAATGCGAGGTACCTGAATCGACTACTCAAGACCGGCCGGACGACTTCCGCCGGCGCAGGAAGCGACGGCAACCTGCAGAGGGGGGCTCCGCACTCCTTCACCGACAACGGCGACGGTACGGTGACGGACGACGTTACCGGGCTCACATGGGAGAAGAAGAGCGACGACGATTCGTGGCACGACAAAGATGATGCGTACAGATGGGCTGATGTTGCCTCCCTGTACATGAACG
>JAGWVP010000633.1 GCA_018970825.1 bacterium
CGCGAGCGGTATGCTAGCCGCGGCTCGATTGGCAGCCGCGATGCCCACCGTCGGCCTGGTCCTGAAACGCGGCGCACCCGGCGCCCGCGAGGTCGCGCGTCGCGTGGTCGAGCAGCTCGCCCGTCGCGGGATGAGAGCGGTCGCGGAGCCCGGGGAGGCCGGTGCGCTCGGCTGCGACGCGGTCGAGAAGTCGGCCATGTTCGACGTCGCGGCGGCGATCGTCGTGCTGGGCGGCGACGGAACCTACCTCGCGACCGCACGGCTCGCGGGCGAGCGGCGCGTGCCGGTCCTCGGCGTCAACCTGGGCGGGCTCGGCTTTCTCACCGAGGTCCGGGAGGAGGACCTCGCCGACGCCCTCGCCGACGCGGTCGCGGGCCGGGCGCCGATCGATTCGCGGACGATGCTGCGCGCCGTCGTGCGCCGCTCGGGCGGTGGCGAGGAGGTCTGCCAGGCCCTGAACGACGCGGTGCTGAGCCGCGGCTCGCTCGGGCGCGTGATCGAGATCGAGGCGAGCATCGACGGCCGTCCGCTCGCGTCGTTCAAGGGCGACGGGGTGATCGTCGCGACCCCGACCGGCTCGACGGCCTACGCGCTGTCGGCCGGCGGACCGATCGTGCATCCCTCCGTGGAGGTGTTCGTGGTCGCGCCGATCTGCCCGCACACGCTCAGCGTGCGTCCGCTGGTGATCGACGACGCCGCGCGCCTCGCGTTCCGACTCGCGACGCGCAACGAGGACATGGTGCTGACGCTCGACGGCCAGCAGGCGGTGTCGATGGGCCCCGACGACGTGGTGGAGATCTCGCGCTCACCCTACCAGGCCTGCCTCGTCCGCTCGTCGCGGCTCTCCTTCTACGACCTGTTGCGGACCAAGCTCGGCTGGGCGCGGACCTGAGACCGGCGGGGAGGAGGGGCGGACGTGCTGCAAGAGCTCGGGATCACGGACCTCGCACTCATCGAGGAACTCACGCTCGATTTCGGGCCCGGCCTGAACGTCGTGACGGGCGAGACCGGCGCGGGCAAGAGCCTCCTGCAGCGCGCGCTCGCTCTCGCCGCCGGCCATCGCGCCGGCAACGAGGTCGTGCGTCGCGAGGCGGACTCGGCGCGGATCACGGCCGTGTTCGACCTGCCGCCGCGCTCGCCCGCGGCCCTGCGCCTCGCCGAGATCGGCGTGCCGCCGGCGGAGTCCGGCCGACTCGAGATCTCGCGCACGATCTCGCGTGCGGGGCGCGGGCAGGTCCAGCTGAACGGCAAGACCGTCGCACTCGCGAGCCTGCTCGAGGCGGGGGGCTCGCTGGTTCACCTGCAGGGGCAGCACGAGTCGCTCGAGCTCGCCCGTCCCGAGACCCACCTCGCGATGCTCGACCACGCGGGCGGCACCGGGGAGCTCGCCGCTCGCCATCGCGAGGCGTTTGCGCATGCGAGCCGACTCGTCGAGCGGCTCGAGGCGCTCGAACGCGGGGCTGCGGAGGTCGAGCGACGGCTCGAGATGGCGCGCTTCGACCTCGACGAACTCGCCCGCGCGGGCTTCGCGGATCCCGGGGAGGACGCGGCGCTCGATCGCGAACGCTCGCGGCTGCGCAACGCGGGGCGGCTCTCGTCCCTCGCGAGCGAGTTGCTCGAGCGGCTGCACGGAGCCGACGGCGCCGCGCTTCCGGCGGTGGAGAGTGCCGCGAGGCGCCTGTCGGAGCACGTGGCGATCGATCCCGCGCTCGAGCCGATCGCGGCCGCGATCGGCGAGGCGATCGCGCCGCTGGACGACGCCGTGCGGTCGCTGCGCGCCTGGGCGGACGACCTGTCCTCCGACCCGGGCCGTCTCGAGGAGGTCGAGGAGCGCCTCGCGCTCGTCGAGCGGCTGGTCCGCAAGCACCGCGTCGAGGGGGTGGCGGGCCTGGTCGCGCGCCGGGCCGAGCTCGAGGCGGAGGTGGAGCGATCCGATCGAGACGTCGCCCATCCCGAGGAGCTCCGCGCGGAACTGGAGCGGGCCGCGGACCATGCGTGGCGACTGGCGGCCGAGCTCGCGGCCGCGCGCGCGGCGTCCGCGCGACGCCTCGAAGCCGCGATGGACGCGGAACTGGGCGAGCTCGGCATG
>JAGWVP010000634.1 GCA_018970825.1 bacterium
TGGTCGAGACCTCGAACCTGCCGCGCCAGCCCCTCTACGGGACGAGCGACGTCGGGCGGCCGAAGGCCGTGGTCGCAGCCGAGCGCCTGCGGCGAGCGCACCCGGCCCTCGCGGTCGACGCGATCGTCGCGCGCGTCGATGCCGCCTCGGCGCCTGACGTGCTCGCGGGCCACGACGCGATCCTCGACGGCACCGACGGACTCGACGCGAAGGTGCTGCTGAACGAGACCGCGCTCGCCCTCGGCACCCCGCTCGTCCACGCCGGCGCGATCGGCTTCGAGGGCCAGCTCGTGAGCATCCTGCCGCGCGAGTCGGCCTGCCTGCGCTGCCTGTTCCTCGAGTTGCCCGACGCGGACGAGATGCCGACCTGCCAGCAGGCGGGCGTGCTCGGGCCGGTCGTGGGCGCGATCGGGCTCGCGGCCGCCCGCGAGGCGATCGCGATCCGGTCGGGCCGGAGGCCCCCGCTCGCCGACCGCCTCGCGATCTTCTCGGGGCGCACGCTCGGCTGGCGGACGATCGAGCTCCGGCGCCATCCGCGCTGCCCGGCCTGCGCCTGACCGGGCCGGTCCCACGCTTGCGGATCGGCCGGCAGGAGGCCAAGATCCGGCCGGTCCGGTCCTTTCGGCCCGGCCCGGTCCAACAACCCCCGAGGAGGTCTCGAGCGATGTCCGTCACGGTCAAGGTGCCCACCCCGCTTCGCAAGTTCACCGCGGGTGCGGAGTCGGTGCAGGGCACCGGCGAAACGGTCGGCAAGCTGGTCGAGGGGCTCGACCTGAAGTTCCCCGGGATCCGCGAGCGGATCTGCGACGAGCAGGGCCGCGTGCGCCGGTTCGTCAACCTCTACGTGAACGGCGACGACATCCGCTTCCTCCAGCAGCTCGACACGAAGCTCAAGGAAGGCGACGAGATCTCGATCGTCCCCGCGATCGCCGGCGGCCGCTGAGGGCCCGCCCCGGCTAGCCATGCTCCGCGCCGACGGCCTCCGCGGGGAGAGCGTGCTCGACCTGGTGGGGCGCACGCCGCTCCTGCGGCTGACCGGGATCACCCGGGACCTGCCGCGCGACGTGCGCGTGTGGGCCAAGCTCGAGGGCTTCAACCCCGGCGGTTCGGTGAAGGACCGCCCGGCGTTGCGCATGGTGCAGGAGGGGCTCCGCACCGGGGAGTTGCGACCCGGCAAGACGATCCTCGACTCGACCTCGGGCAACACCGGGATCGCGCTCGCGATGATCGGCGCCGCGCTCGGCTACCCGGTCGAACTCGTCCTCCCCGCCAACGTGAGCGTCGAGCGCAAGCGCATCATCGCCGCCTACGGGGCGAAGGCGATCGAGAGCGACCCGCTGCAGGGCTCCGACGGCGCGATCCTGCTCTGCCGCGAGATCATCGCGCGCGACCCCGACCGCTACTTCAAGCCCGACCAGTACTCGAACCCGGCGAACCCGCTCGCCCACTTCGAGACGACCGGGCCCGAGATCTGGCAGCAAACCGAGGGGCGGGTGACCCACTTCCTCGCCGGCATCGGCACGAGCGGCACCGTCATGGGCACGGGGCGATTTCTGAAGCAGGTGAACCCCGCGATCCAGGTACTCGCGGTCGAGCCGGAGGACGCATTCCACGGGCTCGAGGGGCTCAAGCACATGGAGAGCTCGATCGTGCCCGCGATCTACCACGAGCAGGAGCTCGACGGGAAAGTGCCGGCGCCGACCGAGGAGGCCTACGACATGGTCTACCGGATCGGCCGCGAGGAAGGACTGCTCGTCGGGCAGTCGTCGGGAGCGGCGGCGTGGGCCGCGCTCCAGGTCGCATCGAAACTCGACCGCGGCGACGTCGTCACGATCTTCTGCGACTTCGGCGACAAGTACCTGAGCACGAACCTCTGGGCCGGCTGGGAAGACCGCGCGCCGGTCGCGCGCAGCGCTTGAGCCTCGACGACCGACAGGTCGAGCTCTTCAGCCGGCAGATCCTGCTGCGCGAGGTGGGCGGGCGCGGGCAGGAGCGACTGCTCGCGGCGCGCGTTCTGCTGATCGGCGGAGGGCCGGCGGCGGAGACGGCCGCGACGTACCTCGCGGGAGCGGGGGTCGGGACGCTCGG
>JAGWVP010000028.1 GCA_018970825.1 bacterium
TGCGCCGGCTGCCACGGCGCAGACGGCGATCACGGCTCGTCGACGCCGCTCGCGAACCCGGTCTACCTCGCATCGTCGAGCGACGTCGCGATTCGCGGCGCCACCGCCGACGGCATCCCGGGAACGACGATGCCGGCGTTCGCGACGTCGCGCGGCGGCTCCCTCACCGACCGGCAGATCGATCTCCTGGTGCAGGGCCTGCGCTCGCGCTGGGGCAGGCCCGTGTCGCCGAACCCGCCCGCGATCGACGACGCCACCGCCGGCGACGCGGGCCGGGGCGCCGCGGTCTTCGCCGCGCGCTGCGCGAACTGCCACGGACGGGACGGCACGGGCGACGCGAAGGCCGGGTCGGTCGTCGACCCCGCCTACCTGCAACTCGTGAGCGACCGCGCCCTGCGCGTCGCGACGATCGCGGGGAGACCCGACTTCGGCATGCCCGACTGGCGCGGGGAGTCCGGCCGGGATCCGCTCGACGCAGGGCAGGTCGCCGACGTGGTCGCGTGGATGGCGTCGAAGCGCCCGGCCCCGATCGTGGCGACGGCACCCGCGAACGTCCCGCCCGCCCACGCGGCAGACCCCACGGCGGTCCAGCCTACGACGACGACGACGACGACGACGAGGAGCGACCATGTCCCGTGATCCCGAGAACCATCGGCCCGCGGATCGGGCTCACCCCGCCGGGGCCGCGTCGCCGCGCACGCCGATCGTGGCGCCGCCGCCGGTCGACCGGCGCGGCTTCCTGTTCGAGTTCGGCCTCGCCCTGAACGCGATCGCGGCCGCTCTCTTCGCGCTGCCGCTGATCGGCTACGTCGTGTCGCCGATGCGCCGCAGGGCGTGGCAGGCCTGGATCCCGCTCGGGCAGGCCGACGCCTTCCCGGTCGGCGAGACGAGGCTCGCCACCTACCGCAATCCCTTCACGGTACCCTGGGACGGCGTCACGGCCGACATCCCCTGCTGGGTACGCCGGATCTCCGAGTCGAGCTTCCAGGTGTTCGCGGTGAACTGCACGCACCTCGGCTGCCCGGTGCGCTGGTTCCCCGAGTCGAGCCTCTTCATGTGCCCCTGCCACGGCGGCGCCTACTACGAGGACGGGAAGCGCGCGTCGGGGCCGCCGCCGCGCGGACTCTTCGAGTACGAGCACAAGATCGAGAACGGGCAGCTCGTCGTGCGCGGGGGCCAGATCCCCACGCTCTCGCAGCAGGTGTGAGAGGGCGGACCCGATGAAATCGCCCCTCTCCTCCCTGGGCTCGTGGCTCGACGAGCGGCTCGGCGTCTCGGAGGCCCTCGGCCCGGTGCTGAGCCACCAGGTGCCGCGGGACACCGCGAGCTGGTGGTACGTGTTCGGCAGCGCGACGCTCGTCCTCTTCGCCCTGCAGGTCGCGACCGGGATCTGCCTCGCGCTCGTCTACGCGCCGGCCGCGAGCGAGGCCTGGGCGAGCCTCGAGTGGCTCAACTACCGGCAACCGCTCGGCTGGTTCCTGCGCGCGCTCCACGGCTGGGGATCGAACTTCATGGTCGGCATGATGACGGTCCACATGATCCAGGTGTTCCTGTTCGGTGCGTGGAAGTACCCGCGCGAACTCACGTGGCTGGTGGGCGTCTTCCTGTTCTTCTGCACGCTCGGCATGGCCTTCACGGGCCAGATCATGCGCTTCGACCAGGATGCGTACTGGGGGCTCGGCATCGGTGTCGCGATGATCGCGCGGGTGCCGCTGGTCGGCCCCTTCCTCGTCAAGCTCCTCGTCGGCGGTCCGATCATCGGCGCGGAGACGCTGTCGCGCTTCTTCGCACTCCACGTCTTCGTCGTGCCCGGCCTCCTCATCGGCCTGGTCGTCGTCCACCTCGTTCTCGTGCTCCGGCTCGGCATCAACGAGTGGCCGATGCCCGGGCGACTGGTCGACCGCGAGACCTACCGCGAGAAGTACGAGGAGCTGGTTCACGAAGACGGGGTCCCGTTCTTCCCGGACGCGGCCAAGCGCGACATCGTGTTCGCCGGGGTCACCATCCTCGCCGTGGTCGCCTGCGCCGCGATCTTCGGGCCGATGGGGCCCAACGGCGCGCCCGATCCGACGCTCATCCGCACCGTGCCCCGGCCGGACTTCTTCTTCCTCTCGCTCTTCGCCGCCTTCGCCCTGCTTCCGCCGTGGATGGAGACGGCGCTCATCCTGACCGCGCCGGTCGTCGGCGTCCTCGCCCTGCTCGCGATGCCCTTCCTGTTCGGAACCGGCGAGAAGAGCTGGAAGGCGCGGCCGATGTCCGTGCTGCTCGTGGTCCTGGCCCTCGTCGTCCTCGTCACCCTGACGAAGCTCGGACTCACCTCTCCCTGGTCGCCCGACATGGACGCCTGGAGCGCCGACCCCACGCCGGTCGCCTACCTCGAGGGCCGAACGCCGCTCGAAATGCGCGGCGCCTCGGTGCTGCAGGCGAAGCAGTGCCGCAACTGCCACTCGCTCGGCGGCGAGGGAGGCGAGCGCGGCCCCGCCCTCGACGGAGTCGCGACGCGCCTCACCCGCGACCAGCTGATCCGCCAGGTGATCCAGGGCGGGGGCAACATGCCGGCCTACGGCCGCAACCTCTCGCCCGCGGAGGTGTCCGCGCTGGTCGCCTTCATGGAGACCCTGCACCCCGCGAATCAGCCGCCGGCGCGCGACGCGAGCCGCCCGGCCGCGGCCGTCCGACCGCCGACCTGAGGCACGCGCGTCGCGCGGGGCCGTGGTAAGCGTCGCGGGTGGACCCCGCGGCCGCGAGCCACGCCCCCGCCGTGCTGTCGGCGGTGCTCCGCTCCTGGAGCGCGCCGCCGCTCGCGACCGCCGCGCTCGTGGCGACGGTCGCGATCTACGCGCGCGGCTTCGCGGCGCTCCACCGACAGCGGCCCGACCGCTTCCCGACGTGGCGGCTCGCCGCCTTCGTCGCGGCCTGTGCCGTGCTGTGGGCGGCCCTCGCCTCGCCCCTCGACGCGCTCTCGGGACTGCTGCTCTCGATCCACATGGCGCAGCACTTCCTCGTCGTGATGGTCGTGCCGCCGCTCGCGTGGCTCGGCGCCCCCGCGATCCCGCTGCTGCGCGGGCTGCCGGCATCGTGGGCCCGGGGACTCGCGCCGCTCCTCGCCTCGCCGGGCCTGCGCCGGGCCGGCCGCGCCCTCTCGCGACCCGCGGTCGGGCTCGCCGCCTTCACGCTCGCGCTGTGGCCCTGGCACGCACCCGCGCTCTACGACCTCGCACTCCGCGACCCCGGCTGGCACGTCATCGAGCACGCGACCTTCCTCGCCGGTGCGCTGCTCTTCTGGTTCCCGGTGGTCCTGCCGTGGCCTGCGCGACCCGCCACGCCGCGCTGGCAGGTGCTGCCCGCGCTCGTCGCGGCCGACCTCCAGAACACGGCTCTCTGCGCGATCTTCGCGTTCTCCGACCGCCCGATCTACCCGGTGTACGCCTCGGTGCCGCGCCTCTTCGGCACCGACGCCGTGCGCGACCAGGCGCTCGCCGGCGCACTCATGTGGGTGCCCTCCCAGCTCGTCATGCTCGCGGCCGCGGCCGCGGTGGTCGTGGGCCTGCTCGACTCCCGGCGCGCGCCGACGGCCGCACCGAGCCGAACCTCGCGCGACGTCGCCCGCCGACCGCGCCGCGACGGCGCGCTCGACCTGCTCCGGCTGCCGGTCGCCGGCCGGCTCCTGCGGAGCCTCGCCACGCGGCGCGTGCTGCAGTCGGCGGCTCTCGCGGTCGCCGTCGCGGTCGTCGTCGACGGGCTGCGGGGACCCACGATGGCGCCGATGAACCTCGCCGGCGTCGTGCCGTGGACGTGGTTCCGCGGGCTCGCGATCGCGGCACTCGTGCTCGCGGGCAACGCCTTCTGCTTCGCGTGCCCCTTCATGCTGCCGCGCGAGATCGCCAAGCGCGTCGTGCCCGACCGGCTGCGCCGCCGCTGGCCGCGATCGCTGCGGGGCAAGGGATTCGCGGCCGCCCTGCTGGTCGCGTGGTTCTGGTGGTACGAGGCGGCCGCCCCCTGGGACGCACCGCGCGCGACCGCCTGGATCGTCGTCGCCTACTTCGCCGCCGCCTTCGCGGTCGACGCCGTGTTCCGCGGGGCCGCCTTCTGCAAGTGGGTCTGCCCGCTCGGGCAGTGGAACTTCGTCGCTTCGCTGGTGTCGCCGCTCCAGGTGGCGGTCGAGCGGCCGTCGGCCTGCGCGACGTGCACCGGGCACGAGTGCCTGCGCGGAAGCGACGCGAGCCGCGGCTGCGAGACCGAGCTCTTCCTGCCCCGCAAGACCGGCAACCTCGACTGCACCTTCTGCCTCGACTGCGTGCGCGCGTGCCCGCACGACGCGATCGGCCTGGTCGTGCGTCCGCCACTGCCCGCGCTGGCGGCGGACGCGCGCAGCTCGTCGATCGGGCGGCCGTCGCGGCGTCCGGACCTGGCGCTTCTCGTCCTCGCCTTCGTCGCGGCCGCGTTCGCGAACGCGGCCGGCATGATCGGCGGTGCGCCGGGCGCGGCGTCCGCGGGGCTCGTGGCGGCACTCGTGGCCACCGCGTGGATCCCGCTCGCGACCGTCGTGCTCCCGGTCGCCGCGGTCGCGGTCGCGGCCGCCGTCGCCCGACGCGCGGGCGGTCTCGCCACGCCCGCCCGGGAGCTCGCCTGCCGCTTCGCGATGGCGCTGGTCCCGCTCGGCGTCTCGATGTGGGCCGCGCACCTGCTGTTCCACCTCGCGACCGGAGCCGGCGCGATCGTGCCGGTCGTCCAGCGTGCGGCTGCGGCCCTCGCGGGCGGGCATGGGTGGCTCGGCACACCCGACTGGCGCTCGGCCCACGGGATCGCGCCGCCGTGGCTCGAGCCCGCGAAGATCCTCCTCCTCGACGTCGGGCTGTGCGCGACGCTCTGGGCCGCCTGGCGGATCGCCGGAGACGTCGCGACCCGCGCGCGCGCCGCGGTCGCGACCTTCCTCCCGTGGGCGCTCCTCGCCTGGGCGCTCTGGGGAGCGGGCGTCTGGATCCTGCTGCAGCCGATGCAGATGCGCGGCGCGATGGTGCACTGACACCCGCGGTTCGCGCCGGGCCCCGGGTCAGCGCGCCGTCGGTTCGAGGCGACCCGCCACGCGTCGCAGGCCGGCCTCGGGGTAGACCACGACGTCGTCGGGATCGATGCCGCCGCCGACCAGGTAGGTGAGCGGCTCGACCGCCGTCATCCGGTGGGCCGGGCCGCCTGCGGGATGCCCCAGGAAGTCTCCGGGTCCCACCAGGACTTCCCGGTCGCCGATCCGCGCGAGGGCACGGCCCGAGAGGATCCATGCCCACTCGTCGGTCCGTTCGTGCGCGTGCAGCGCCGTGGTCCGGTCGCCCTGCGCGGCCGAGGCCAGCGAGACCGCCTGCCGGGCGAGACCGGCCGACGGGTGCAGCGGATGCATCGTTCGACGGGCGGCGGGATCGACGTCGTGTCGCAGGTCGACCGGGGGGATCGCCGACGGGACGACCACCTGCCCCGGGTCGCCCTCCTCGGCGGGCGGCGGGTCGTCCACGTCACGGAACACGAGACCGGACGGACCCGGCCCCCACGCCCGGCCGAGGTCGACGTATCGACCACGGTCCTCCGCCGGCCGACGTTCGCCGCCTTCGAGGATCACGAGCGGTTCGCCGCGATCGGCGACGAAGTGATGCGGCCTCGGCCCCGGCGGAAAGCCGACGAACGTCCCCGACTCGACCGCGACGCGGTGCGGACCGATTCGGACCGTGCCGCGCCCCGCCAGGACGAAGGCCCACTCCTCCTCGACCTCGTGGAAGTGGCGGTGCGTTCCCGCGAGGCCGGGTGCGATCTCGCGCATCCAGACGCCGAGGCGCCCGAGACCGGCCGCGTTGCCGATCGCGCGCACCATCGCACCCACCTGTCCGCCCCCGTCGGTGAAGCGAGGACGCTTCTCGGATGGAACCGACAGCGACTTCACGACCCCGGACGGCAGCTCTTCCATGGGCCGCCCGCCTATCGGATCCCCCGCGTTGCGTCCACGGTCGGTTCGCGGCAGGGGAAGTCGATGCCGAGGGATTCGCGCGGACCGGGCCGACCGACGCGTTCGACCGGGGGGAGCCTCCGCCTGGCGCTCGCGACGTTGCTGCTGCTCGCGACCGCCGTGCGCGCGCGCGGCGACGGCGGCGCGGTCGTGCTGCGTGGCTCGGCCGACGGCCTCGAGATGACGCTCTTCGGCGAGCCAGCGCCCCTTCGCGTCGGCGATGCGGACCTGAGCGTGCTCGTGCAGGACGCGGGAAGCGGCGCCGCGATTCTCGACGGCGAGGTCGATCTCGTCCTCGAGCCGCCCGCCGGAAGCGGACGCCCCGAGGTGCGCGCGCGGCTCGACGCCGCACACGCGACCAACAAGTTGCTGCGCGCCGCGGCGGTCGTCCTCGGCGAGGCCGGCACCTGGACGGCCCGCGTCGAGGTCGCACGAGGCGGCCAGCGAAGCTCCCGCGTCGAAGGACCGGTCGACGTCGCTCCCGCGCGGCCCGCACTCCTGCGCCTGTGGCCGTGGCTCGCGATCCCGATCGTCGCGTGCGCCCTGTTCGCGTGGCGCGAGTGGCTGCGACTCGGCCGCGGGCGCGGCGCGCCGCTCAGCGGCGGGGTGCGCCCGCGCCGCGCCGGATGACCGAGATGCCGTCGGGGCGCGGCGTGGCCGTCGGCGCGGGCGTCGCGGACGATGGCGGCCCGAGCGTCGACGGGGCCGGGGACGGCGAGGCGCCCGGCGACGGCGTCGCCGTCGCCTGCGCGCCCCCGCCGAAGCGCATGTGCCAGAACACGTCGATCGCGCTCTCGCCCTGCGACGACGCCGCGCCCTGCACCGTCACGCTCGGCGTCAGGTAGTACTGCACCACCACCGCCGAGCCTGCGAGCCCCTGCTGCTGCCGGGTCGAGGTCGTCTGGGTACCGCCCAGGTCCTGGGTGATCGAGACGAAGACGTCGTCGCCGAGGTAGCGACCGATGCCGATCGAGCCGGCCCCGGCGCCCGAAGGCACCTGGAAGGTGAGGCTCGTGAGCCCGAAGGTGTCGATCACCGAGCGCTCGAGGCCGGGCGCGACGTAGCTCGCGAGCAGGCCGAGCGCCTCCTGCTGCAGCCCCTGGCCCTGGCCACCGCTCAGTTCGGAGGCCGGCTTGCCGAACAGCAGCATCGCGAGGATGTCGCTCTGCGGCAGGCTCGGCTCGCTCGACAGGTCGAGCGCGGGCTTGCGCGCCGTGCCCTGCACCGAGACGGTGATGCGGACCTGCGAGTCGCGGTAGACCGCGGCGACGTTCAGGTAGGGATCGACCGGCGACTCCCCGGAGAAGGTCACCCACGCGTGCTCGAGTTCGAGCCGGCGCCCCTGGAAGACGTACCACCCGCGCTGCGAGTCGACGTGCCCGGTGAGACGGAGCTGGTCGCCCGGAGTCTTCGTCGCCCACACCTCGCCCGAGAGCCGGATGTCGGCGTCGTTGCGCCGGATCGCGACGTCGCGGCCCAGCGCCGCGCGCACGGACAGCCGGAGGGCGCGCCAGGTCGCGCTCTCGCGGGCCGCGTTGTCCGCCGCGGCGCCGGTGATCTGCGCGATCGCCTCGCCGACCGTGCCGATCTCGCCCGGGCGGACCGCGCCGGGATCGAGCGAGTTCCACACGACGATGCTCGCATCGCGCTTCGGGCCGCCCTGGCCGGGCACGAGCGAGGGGCGTATCGTGACCGGGTCGAGCACGACGTCCCCTTCGATCTCGGGCGCGGCGAGCGTGCCGAGGAGATGCAGGTCTCCGGTCGCGACCGCCGTCGCGACCGGCTTGTCGTAGACCTTCAGGCGGTCGAGGGCGATCGACAGGTCGAGGCGAGGGGACGAGCCCGACGCGAGCGACACGCTGCCATGGCCGTTCACCTTGCCGTCCTCGGCCACCAGTTCGACGATCTCGGCGCGGTCGCCGAGGAAGCGGATCGAGACGCGGCCGCGGCGCAGGCGGAGCCCGGTGGACGCGAGTCCCACCGAGAGATCGGGGACGGTCGCCTCCCCGGTGATGCGCGGGGCCGCGGTCGTGCCGCCGACCTGCACGTCGACCTTCGCTCGACCGCGCAGGTCCGAGAACGTGTCGGGGGGTGCGAGAGCGCGCAGTCGCGAAACGTCGAAGTCGTCCGACCGCACGCGCAGCGACAGCGGCCCCGAGGGCGCCAGGGCCGGAAGCGCCCCGCCGGCCTCGAGCGGCAGCGTCGCGCCGACGTCGATGCGGCCCCCGAGCGGCGAGTCGACGTGGCCGTCGACCACGAGCCCCCGGTCGGTGCGGAGGGCGAGGTCGAGGCGGCCGACGTCGCGGCCGTCGACCGCGAGACCTTCGACCTCGACCCGGCCGGCGATCTCGGGACGGGCCGCGGTGCCCGCGAGCGACAGGCGCGCGTCGACGCGGCCCGCGCAGGTGCGACCGCCGGCGAGCCCGCACAGGAAGGCCAAGTCGACGCCGTGCGCGTCGAGCGAGATCTTCCCCGGGCGATCGCTTCCCGGGAGGGCGAGCCGACCGTCGAGCGCCACGCGCGCGTCGCCGGCGCGCAACGCGAGCACGCCGACGTCGAGCGAACCGTCGTCGAGCGCCACGCGCGTCGGACGCTCGAGCGTCCACGCCGGGCCGTCGACGGGTGCGACGCGAAGCTGTCCGAGGTCGATCCGCGTCGTCGACCCGGCGCGCTCGAAGCGGAGCGAGGCGTGCTGAACGCGGCCGTCCGGCGCGCGCGCGGAGACGTCGAGATCTCCCCGGTCGAGCGCAGGCGACGCGGGCGACGACGAGGACGCCCGCGACCAGCTGCCGGACAGGTCCAGCTCCTGCTTCCCGCCGAGCACGCGACCGGCCTCGCCCGCGGGCTCGAACGCGCCGGCGAGCCGCGCCTTCGCCGACGGGGTCGCGCCGCCCAGCCCGGCCAGGTCGATCGTCCCGCGCGGGCAAGCCCGGCCGGCCGGCGTCGAGACCTCCGCTCCGGCCTTGACGTCGACCCGTGCGCCGACGCTCCCGGGACGCCCCCAGGCGGTGGCCTCGAACGGCAGGCGGCCCGCGAGCCGACCGTCGAGGAAGGCGGGATCGGCGGTGCCCGAGAGCTTCGCGCCGAGCTCGCGACGTCCGGGCTCCGACGGCGACGAGAGCCAGCCCGCACCCGCGAGGTCGGTGCCCGCGCCGCGCAGCACCACGTCGCGCAGGTCGAGGAGATTCGTCGAGGCGCGCAGCCTGCCGCGGGCCTCGTCGAGGACGATGCCGCGCACCCGGCTGCCGTCGAGCACGAGGTCCGCGTCGACGAGGCGACGCTCGTCGAGACGGTCCGCGCGAAGCTTCGCGCCGAGGCGGAGGTCGGAGTCGCCGAGCGCCTCGCGCAGCGCGGGCGAGATCGAGCCCGGGTCGGTGGCACGCAGGCGCACCTCCGCCGTGGCGGCATGCGGAGCCGCCGCGGCGACGATCGCCGTCGCGTCGCCCTGCCATGCGTCGCCGGGTGCGGCCGCCTGCACCCCGGCCTTCCAGTCCGCACCGTCGCGTCGGGCCTGCAGCGTCGCCCACGCGGCGCGGACGTCGGCGATCGAGGAGTCCCACGCCCGCGCCTCGATCGCGGGCGCACGCAACGAGCCGTCGCCCGCGAGCGACGCGACGAGGGATGCGGTCCCCGACACCGTCCCCGCCGGGATCCCGTCGCCCGCCACCGCGGGATCGAGACCGCGCACCGAGACCGAGGCGGACAGCGGGCGCGCGACGGCGGTCGTCCCGTCGGGTGCGGCCGCGAGCGTTCCCCACGCCTCGACCGAGGTCCCACCGGACGCGAGGTGGACCTCGCCGACCGGCGCGTCGAACGATCCCGACAGACGGGCCCAGCCCGAGGCGGGTCGGTCCTGCGGCCACGCCGGCGCGAGCCGACGCAGGTCGGCCGGCGCGACCGGCTCCGCCGCGACCTCGATCTCCATCGGCGTCTCGCCCTCGAAGCCGATCCAGCCGCTCGCCAGAAGCCGCGTGCCCGGCGCGGAGCGCCCGCGAAGCTCGTCCACCGCGAGCAGCGGGCCCGCGGCGGCCGCGAGGTCGACCACGCCGCGCGCCGAGACTTCGTCGAAGCGGACCGGCTCGGGGGCGAGCCCGTGGAGGTCGACCGAGCCGTCCGAGAGCGAGAGCGTCACCGCCCGCAGCCAGGCCGGCGGCGGCTCCCCCGAATCGGAGGCGAACATCTCCGCGACGTTCCAGCGCCCCTGCGCGTCGCGGCGGACGTCGAGCGCGAAGTCGTCGATCGACACGGCGAGCCCCACGCGGGGGGGCAGCCGGCGTCGAAGGGCGAGCCCGACGCGCGCGACGGGGGCGCGCAGCGCCGGCTCGCCCCGGAAGTCGATCGAGACGTCCTCGATCTCGAGCCCGCGGAGCCCAAGCCCCGCGATCCTCCCGATCGAGACGTCCGACGACAACACCTCGCCGATCAGCGACTCGGCGAGCGGACGCAAGCGCTCGCGCCCCGCGGCCGTGCGGCTCGCGACGACCGCAGCCCCGCCGACGACGAGCGCCACCGCGGCGAGGACGACCGCCGTCGCGGCCACCGATCGCAGGAGGGATCGCAGGCGTGCCCTCACGTCAGAACTCCGGCCCGATCGAGAAGGCGACCTGCACGAGCGAGTCGCCGCGCGGGCGGTCGAGCCCGAAGCCGAGGTCGAGCTGGACCGGGCCGATCGGCGTCGAGGCGCGAACCCCGAACCCGACGCCGGTCTGGAAGTTGCGCGGGCGGATCGTCCACGCGGACAGCTCGAGGTCGCCGGTGTCGACGAAGAGCACGCCCTTGAGCGGCCCCCAGAGCGGGTAGCGCGCCTCGAGCGACCCGAGCGCGAGCGTGCGGCCGCCGAGCGGGTCGTTCGAGGCGGTGATCGGGCCCAGCCGCCAGCGGCCGTATCCCCGCACGCCGTAGATGCCGATGCCGCCCGCGTAGAAGCGGCTCCAGAGCGGGATCTGCGGCGTCCCGTTCCAGGGCGGGATCGTGCCCAGCGTGATCCGCAGGGCACCCATCAGGTCGCCCCAGACGGGACGGTAGGCGCGCATCGTCGCGATCGGCCGCACCCAGTCGAAGTCGCCGCCGAGCACCGGGCCCGCGACCTCGGTGGAGAGGTCGAGGACCACGCCCTCGCGGGGGTCGAGCAGGTCGTCGACGTTCACCCAGCGCGCGGAGCCCCCGGCCGAGAACGTGAAGCCGACGTTCTGGTAGACGCCGAGCGCGTCCTTGGTGGCGTCGCTCACGTTGGAGAGCGAATCGTACGCGCCGCGGACGAAGAGCGAGCCGGTCAGCCGCCGGGTGAGCCTCCAGTCGATCTGCGGGGTGAGTCGCCCGAAGTCGTCCTTGTAGGTCGTCTCGTTGTCCACGCCCAGGTTGAACGTGACCGCCGTCCGGTTGCGCACGCCGGGAAAGTGCGGCTCGACCCACGAAGCGCTGACGATCCGGTTCACCTGCGAGATGCGCGCGCTGAAGCCGAGCTGTTCGCCATGGCCGAAGGCGTTGTAGTTCCACCAGGAGGCGAGGCCGCGCGCCCCCTCCTCCGAACTGTACCCGACGCCGAGCCGGACCTCCTGCGAGTTCCCGGGCGCGAGCGTCAGCTTCATCGGCACCTTGCCGTCGACGGCCGCCCCGGGCTCGACGCGGGCGAGAGAGAAGACGCGCAGGCCGCGCAGGCGCCGCTCCGTCTCGCGGACGAGCCGCGCGTCGAACCTCTCGCCGGGCTCCCACGCGATCTCCCGGGACGCGAGTTCGGGCCGCAGGTCGCCGAGCCCCTCGATCTCGGTCTCGCCGAAGACCGCCTCGCGGCCGGGCGCAATCGAGTAGTCGACCCAGGCGCAGTGCGTGCCGACGTCGACCGCCGCCTTCGGCACGACCACCGGCGCGGGATGCCCGTGGTCGGCGAACCAGCCGCCGAGCATCCCCGCGGTGCGCTGGTAGTCGTCCTCCGAGAAGATCCGGCCCGGGGCGAGCGGCAGCTCGCGAGAGAGCCGCTCCGCGTCCGCGGCGGGCATCGGCTCGTCGACCGGCTCCCCCGCGGGGTCGCGCACGTAGTCCCGCCCGATGCCGAGCCAGCAGACGCGCGTGGGCTCACCCTGCTCGATGCGGATCCGGACGTCGACGAGGCCGGGCGAGTGGCCGGCCGAGTCCTCCGGCGGACGCTCGCTACCCGAGGGCACGGGCAGTCGCCGGAACAGCCAGGCGGGCAGCGGCAGCAGCGGGGAGTCGCTCCATCCTCCGTCGGGCGCATGCACGACGGCCACCTCGGCCGTCACCTTCGCCTCGTAGTAGCCCTCGGCCTCGAGCGCACGCGCGAGCGTCTCGACGTCCTGCGCGAGGTAGGCGGGGTGGAAGCGACGCGCCTTGCGCCAGACCGCCCACCACGGCCGTGCGATCGTGGCGAGGCGCGAGGAGAGCGACCACGAGCGAAGGAGCCCGACGCCGGACAGGTCGACGTCGCGCACGCGCCACGGGAGGTCGGGGTCGATCGCTCCGGGCGGAAGCCAGGTGCGGCCGTCTTCCGAGGGAGTCGCCGCGGGACAGGCCGCCGAGTCGGCGCTCCGCACGGGGGTCGCCACCGGAGCGGGTACGGCGGCGGACGCGGACTCCGGCTGCGGGGCGGACCGGGTCGCCGGGGACTCGGGGGACTCGACGGCCGACGAGTCCGGCGCGGAGGCCCCGGTCGCCCGGGTCGCGTCCGCGACGACGAGCGCGAGCACGACGGAGCACAGCAGTCTGAGGGACGACACCGGGGCCAGGCTCCCCCCCTCCGACTACCGGATGCCGCTTTCGGGGACCAACCCCCCGGGACGCGGCCGCGGGCGCGGGCGAGCGTCCGGGAGCGAATTCGTGTTCCTCGCGAAAACGGCTAGAGTCTTCCGTGTCCGGGGACGCACTCGGGGGGATGCGTTCCACCGCGGGGCCCCGCCCCGATCGGGCCGACCTCGGAAGGAGTCACCGTGTCCGCCTCCGACTACGTGAACCGCGACAACGCCGACCTGGTCGACGAGCTCTACCGGCGCTTCCAGGCCGACCCCCAGTCGGTCGAGCCGAACTGGCGAGCCTTCTTCGAGGGACTCGAGCTCGGGCTGTCCGCAGCCGACCGCGGCGCCGGCACGGTCGCCGACGGCGCCCCCGCGACGGCGATCGCGGACGCGGCCGCGGGCAAGTACCGGCCGACGACCTTC
>JAGWVP010000635.1 GCA_018970825.1 bacterium
TCGGCGAGCTTCCGTCGGGCGTGCGCGCCGAGCATCTCTCGCGCGAACACCTCTCGGTCCGACGCAACCCGCTGATCGCCGAGGCCTTCCACCGCACGGGCGCGATCGAGGCCTGGGGCCGCGGCACGAACCGCGTCGTCGCAGCCTGCCGCGCCCACGGCATTCCCGACCCGGAGTTCGGCGACGAGGCCGGCGCGGTCACGGTGACGTTCAGGGCCGAGATCGTCACCGGAGCAACGGCCAGGGACCAAGTCGGGACCAAGTTGGAGTTGGATCGGGACCAAGTCCAAGTGCTTGAACACGCATGGGAATCCAAAACGCTACCGGAACTGATGGCGCCGTCCGGGCGTTCGAACAGGACCAAGTTCCGGGACCAAGTCCTCGCCCCCCTCCTCGATGCCGGTCTCGTCGAGATGACCATCCCCACCAAGCCGCGAAGCTCGAGACAACGGTACCGCCTCACCGAGGCGGGCCGAGCCCGGCTCCGAGGCAGATAGTTTACGCGCGAGGCCTCGACGGACGTCGAAGGAACGACGTTGCCCACGACCTCCCGCCCGGGATACGAAGGCCCGGTGGACCCGACGCCTCTCGTCCCGACCGCGCCCGCCGACACCCCGGCGAAGCCCCTCCTCCGCGGCTGGTCGCACGGCTTCGCGGCGGGCTTCGCGATCGCGCTCGCCTGGGAGCTCTGGCAGCGCGCCGGCAGCGGACCGCGCGCGCTCTCGATCGGCATCTTCGGCATCGCGATGATCTGGCTCTACTCGGTGAGCGCGACCTACCACCTGGTCGACTGGACCCCCGAGCAGGAGCGCCGCATCCAGAGCCTCGACCACGCGAGCATCTACGTGCTCATCGCCGGCACCTACACGCCGCTGTGCGTGAACCTGCTCGCCGGGCGCGAGCGACTGCTCATGCTCGCCGCAGTCTGGACCTGCGCGATCGCGGGCGGCGTCCTCTCGATCAACACCGCCCGGCGGTCCTCGGCCATGCGCGCCGTCCTCTACCTCGCGACCGGCTGGATCGGGCTCGCGGCGATGCCGACGCTCGTCGGGACGATGGACGGAGCCGCGCTCGCGACGATGCTCGCCGGCGGGCTCCTCTACTCGGTGGGAGCGATCGTCTACGCGACCGAGCGCCCGGACCCGGTGCCGCACGTCTTCGGCTACCACGAGGTCTTCCACCTGCTCGTCATCTCGGGCTCCGCGGCCTTCGTCCTGCTCGTCTGGATCTGGGTCCTGCCGCTCACCCGCGCCTGAGCGGGCCGCCGGCGGCGGCGCGCGGCCGCGCCCGGACGGGCTTCGCTGGACGGATGCGTCGCCCGCATGCGACCGTCCCGGGATGCCGAAGCTGGTCGAAGGCCCCACCGTCATCGCCGCCGCGGGCAACAAGCCCAAGCGGATCGAGGAGTACGTCGGTCGCGTGAACACCGGCGACGCCGGCGTGAGCGTCGCCCGCATGGTGTCGCCCGAGGGCTGGGTCGAGCCGGGGCAGCGCCCCGCATTCACCGAGTTCACGGTCGTGCTCCGCGGCCTGCTGCGAGTCGAGCACGCCGATGGTGCGATGGACGTCCGCGCGGGACAGGCCGTCGTGGCGCACCCCGGCGAGTGGGTTCGCTACTCGAGCCCGGAGCCCGGCGGCGCCGAGTACGTGGCCGTGTGCATGCCCGCCTTCTCACCCGATACGGTCCACCGCGACGACTGAGAGGGCGCCATCCTCCTCCCCCTCGTCATCGTCCTGGCATCGGTCGCGATCGGCGCCGCGCTCGGACTCGCACCGGAGACCTTCCACGGGACGGTCGGCCCGGTGCGCACCTTCGCCTTCGCGGCGGCGGCCCTGGTCGTGTTCGCGCACCTGCTGCCCGAGGCCGTGGCGGAGGTCGGCTTCCCGGCGCTGGTCGTGTTCGGAGCCTCGCTGGCCCTTCCCGCGCTGCTCGAGCGCCTTGCGCACGCGCGCCACGGACACGGCCACCTCCACGGCGAGCACGCCGACGACCACGCCCCGGGCCTCGAGATCGGCTACCTCGGGCTCCTGCTCCACAACTTCGGCGACGGGCTCGGCATCGGCGCGCTCCCGTCCGCGTGGGC
>JAGWVP010000636.1 GCA_018970825.1 bacterium
CGGCCGAGCGGAGAGTCCCACCCGGCGTAACGCCGCTCGACCTCCGCGCCGAGACGGCCGTCCTCGACGAGCCGCACGGCCCGGCGCAGCGAGCGCGCGAGCGTGTCGATGCCGCCCACGTGGGCGTGGAACAGGTCGGCGGGGTCGATGCTCTGGCGGCGGAGCTTCGCGTCGAAGTTGCAGCCGCCGGTCGTGAACCCGCCGGCGCGCAGGATCCGCCAGAGCACGAGCGAGAGTTCGTCGGTCGAACACGGGAACTGGTCGGTGTCCCAGCCGTTGCGCGGATCGCCGCGATTCACGTCGAGCGAGCCGAACAGGTCGTTCGCGATCGCGTAGGCGACCTCGTGCTCGAAGTCGTGCCCGGCGAGCGTCGCGTGGTTCACCTCCACGTTCAGGCGGATCTCGCGCTCGAGACCGAATCGGCGCAGGAAGGCGTGCACGGTCGCCGCGTCGCGGTCGTACTGGTGTTTGGTCGGCTCCATCGGCTTGGGCTCGACGAGCAGGGTTCCGCCGAAGCCGCTCCGGTGCTTGTGCTCGACCACCATCGAGAGGAATCGGCCGAACTGCTCGGCCTCGCGGCGGAGATCGGTGTTCAGCAGCGTGTCGTAGCCCTCGCGGCCGCCCCAGAGCACGTAGTTCTCGCCGCCGAGGCGGCGCGTCGCGTCCATCGCCTTGCAGACCTGGGCCGCCGCGTAGGCGAAGACCTCGGGATCGGGGTTCGTCGCCGCCCCGGCCGCGTAGCGCGGGTGCCCGAACAGGTTCGCCGTGCCCCAGAGCAGCCGCACCCCCGTCTCGCCCATCCGTCGCTCGATGCGCCCGAGGGCGCGGTCGAGATTCGAGTTGGTCTCGCGGAGAGAGCCGCCCTCCGGCGCGACGTCACGATCGTGGAAGGTGAAGAAGGGAACCCCGAGCTTCGTGAAGAGCTCGAAGGCCGCGTCGACCTTGCGTTCGGCGGCCGCCATGTCGTCGCCGAACCAGGGACGCTCGTAGGCGTCGGCGCCGAACATGTCGCCGCCGCGGTAACAGAGGGTGTGCCACCAGCAGACGGCGATGCGGAGGTGATCCTCCATGCGCCGCCCGAGCAGGACCTCGTCACGGTCGTACCAGCGGTAAGCGAGCGGCGCGTCGCTCGACGGGCCCTCGTAACGGATGGGGTCGATGCCGGGGAAGAACGCGTCGTTCATCTCTCGTCTCCTCGGCGGGAAGCATCGTCCTGCGAGGACGGCCCGCCACGGGCCACGTGGGCGTCGTCGGTTCGACGGCGGCTCAGAGCTCCCTGAACCGCTCGCGCAGGTCGCGGTAGAGCCCGCGGAAGAGCGGGCGACGGCGCGCGTAGCGCTCGACGAGTTCCTGCTCGGGCCGAAACGCCCGGTCGACCGGCAGGGGCAGGCAGACTCGGGCGGCGCTCTCGCGACCGGCCGCGAGACGCGCGAGCCGCGCGGCTCCGAAGGCCGGGCCGACCTCGGCCCCGATCGAGTGACAGAGCTCGAGCCCGAGTGCGGAGGCGAGGATGCGTGACCACAGCCGGCTGCGCGCGCCCCCGCCGACAAGCGACACCCGACCGATTCGCGCTCCAGCGTCGCACAAGGCGTCGGCCCCGTCGGCGAAGGCGAGCGCGACTCCCTCCAGCACCGCGCGCCCGAGGTCGGCGCGGGTCGTCGAGTTCGAGAGCCCGAAGAAGACGCCCTTCGCGAACGGGTCGTCGTGCGGCGTGCGCTCCCCGGAGAGGTAGGGGAGGAACACGATGCCGGGATCCGCGGGCACGGCGGGGTCGTCCTCGTCGCCGAGCAGATCCGCAATCGAGGCGCAGCCCGTCGCCTGCTCGAGCCACGAGAGGCAACTCGCCGCGCTCAGGAGAACCGCCATCTGGTGCCAGGTGCCGGGAAGTGCGTGACAGAAGGCGTGCACGCCGCCCGCCGGGTTGGGTCGGAAGCCCGAGCCGGCGACGAAGAGCACGCCCGAGGTGCCGAGCGAGAGCATCGCGTCGCCGTCTTCGACGGCGCCGACGCCGATCGCACCGGCCGCGTTGTCGCCTGCACTGCCCGCGACGACGACCCCGCGCGGCAGCCCCCAGTCGCGC
>JAGWVP010000029.1 GCA_018970825.1 bacterium
GACCTCGCCGAGACCTGCACCGGGCTCGGCTACGGCTGCCCCGCGGATCTGCTCGCCCCGGCCGGCACGGTCTGCCGCGCGGCGTCCGACGCCTGCGACGTCGCGGAGATCTGCGACGGTGCGTCGGGCGCCTGTCCGACGGACCAGGGCTCGGGGGACACCGACGGCGACGGCGTCTGCGACGCGATCGACAACTGCCTCACCGTGGCGAACCCGGGCCAGGAGGACGCCGACGGTGACGGGCTGGGCGACGCGTGCGACGTGTGCGGCGGACCGGATGCCGCGACCGCCGGCGGCGCGATCCTGCAGATCTCGCGCCTGCGCTTCCCCCGGGGAACGCAGGATCTCCGGTTCACCGGGCGCTTCCAGCCCTTCTCGTCGACCCCCGCGGTGAACCCGCTCGCCGACGGCTTGCGAATCGTGCTCATCACCGGCACCGGGCGGCCCGTCGTCGACGTGGTCCTGCCGGGCGGCGCCTACGACGCCGCGCAGCGGATCGGCTGGAAGAGCCGGCTCTCCACCGGGAGCAAGACGATCTACACGTGGACGCACTCGAGCACGTCGGTGGCGGCCCCCGGAGGCATCACCTCGGTCTCGATCACGGTGGATCCCTCGGGACTCTCCGACGTGACGGTCCTCGGCAAGGCCTTCGACTACGTGGTCGAGCCGGGCGAGGAGCAGGTTCGCTTCACGATGGTCGCACGGCCTGCCACGATCCCGTCGTCGCAGTGCGGCGACATGACGAACCGGATCGTCGGCGTCCCGACCTGCGCCTTCAAGGACGCGGGACGCACGCTCCGCTGCCAGTGACCTTCGCGACGACGGGCCGGCGGTGCGCGGGGCGCCGACGGCCCGTCGTCGCCGGAGTCGCGCCGGGCGGCCGCGCCTCCCGTCGTCGAAGCATTTCGTCCGCGGGGGTCTAGCCCACCTGGACGCGTGCGACCGGGGCCACCTCCTCCGCGAATGCGCGGAGCTGGCGGTCGACGTCCTCGTCGAGCGGCGGCATCGTCATGAAGATCAGGTGCGTCACCCCGGCCGCCGCGTAGCGCGAGACGGTGTCGAGGCACTCGTCGCGGCCGCCGATCATCGCCCGGCGGCGCGCCTCCGCCGGCGTGCACTGCTGCATGGCCGCGACCGTCGCCTCGGCGGCCCTCTCCCGCTCGGGCGAGGCCGCGTAGCAGAGCGGGATCATGACGGTCTTCTCGATCTCGTCGGTGTCGCGGCCGACCGCGTCGCCGTGGCGGCGGATGACGTCGACCAGGTGGGCCATGCGTTCGGGGCCGCCGAAGGAGTTCCACTGGTCCGCGTGCTCCGCGACGATCCGCAGCAGGATCTTCTCCCCCGAGCCGCCGATCATGATCGGCGGGTGGGGCCGCTGCAGCGGCCGCGGGTTGCCGAGCGCCCCCTCGACCCGGAAGTGTCGTCCCTCGAAGTCGAACTTCTCGCCCGTGAACATCGACTTCAGGATGCGGCAGGCCTCGTCGAGCGCGCGAAGCCGGCCGGGGACGGTCTTGAAGTCGATGCCGAAGGCGCGGTGCTCGCGCTCGAACCAGCCGGCGCCGAGGCCGAGATTCAGGCGTCCGGCGCTCACGTGGTCGAGCGTCGCCGCCATCTTCGCGAGCACGCACGGATTGCGGTAGGTGATGCCGTTCACCATGTGCCCGATGCGCGCGCGGCAGGTCGCCTGCGCGAGCGCCGACAGCGTCGTCCACCCCTCGAGGCAGGGGCCGGTCGGGTCGGTGAAGATCGGGAAGAAGTGGTCGAAGTTCCAGAGCGAGTCGTAGCCCCACGCGTCGGCTTCGCGCCACAGTCGGAGGAGGCGCTCCCACTCGACGTTCTGCTGGCCCGTCTGGATGCCGAACCGGATCGGATGCCTCGCCATCGTGCGACCTCCCCGCGTCGTCGGCCCTCCCGCGGGCCGCACCGGCGAGAGTGAACCACGAGGGTGCCGCCGGGGCGAGCCGCGAGCGGGCGGAGCCCCGTCCGCGGAGTGCCGAGGGGGGCCGCGGCGCGAACGAGGCCGCCGCGGCG
Organism: bacterium; assembly: GCA_018970825.1. Taxonomy (GTDB): domain Bacteria; phylum Desulfobacterota; class Binatia; order UBA12015; family UBA12015; genus REEB422. Next base: position 2,032 of record JAGWVP010000029.1, read on the forward strand.
GCGGATTCACCCGTGCAGCCCCCGGTCCCGGGTGATAGGCCACCCGGACGCACGGGGCCCTGGGCCCGGCGATCCTGATCCAGAGGGGACTTCATGACGCGACAAGCGAAGGGGAAGACGACCGCCGCGGCGAAGCCGCGTGCGAGGAAGGCGACGGCTCGGGCGGGCGCGAAGCGCCCCGTCGCCGCGAGGGTCCCGGGCCGCTGGACCTACGGCTTCGGCGGCGGCAAGGCCGACGGCCGCGCCGACATGAAGAACCTGCTCGGCGGCAAGGGCGCGAACCTCGCCGAGATGGCGTCGCTCGGCCTGCCGGTCCCCCCGGGCTTCACGATCACGACCGAGGTCTGCACCCACTTCTACGCGAACGGCCGCAAGTACCCCGCGGGCCTCGAAGACGCCGTGCGCAAGTCGATGGCCGCGGTCGAGAAGATCGTCGGCAAGCGCTTCGGCGACGGCAGGAACCCTCTGCTCGTCTCGGTCCGCTCCGGCGCCCGTTCGTCCATGCCGGGCATGATGGACACGATCCTGAACCTCGGCCTGAACGACACGACCGTGAAGGCTCTCGCCGAGGCGTCGGGCAACCCGCGCTTCGCGTGGGATTCCTACCGTCGCTTCGTCCAGATGTACGGCGACGTCGTGCTGGGGCTCAAGCCCGAGAGCGACAAGGAGCACGATCCCTTCGAGGTCGTCCTCGAGGCGAAGAAGAAGTCGCGCGGGGTGAAGGCCGACATCGAGCTGCGGACCGAGGACCTGCAGCAGCTCGTCGCCGAGTTCAAGGATCTCGTGCGCCGCAAGACCGGCCGCCGCTTCCCCGACGACCCGTGGGAGCAGCTCTGGGGCGCGGTCGGAGCGGTGTTCGGCTCGTGGATGAACCAGCGCGCGATCACCTACCGCAAGCTCTACTCGATCCCCGCCGAGTGGGGCACGGCGGTGAACGTCCAGGCGATGGTGTTCGGCAACCTCGGAGACGACTGCGCGACCGGCGTCGCCTTCACCCGCGATCCCGCGACCGGCGCCAAGCGCTTCTACGGCGAGTTCCTCGTGAACGCGCAGGGCGAGGACGTGGTCGCCGGCATCCGCGACCCGCAGAAGGTCACGATCGAGGCCTCGCGCGAGGTCGCGAAGGCGCAGCGGACGAGCGAGGCCGACCGCAAGCGCAACGCGCCGTCGCTCGAGGAGGTGATGCCGAAGGCTTACAAGCAGCTGCGGCAGGTCGCATCCACGCTCGAGAACCACTACCGCGACATGCAGGACATCGAGTTCACGATCGAGCGCTCGACGCTCTACATGCTGCAGACCCGCAACGGGAAGCGCACGGCGTCCGCCGCGGTGAAGATCGCGGTCGACATGGTCGCCGAGAAGCTGATCGACAGGAAGACCGCCGTCCTGCGGGTCGAGCCCGGCTCGCTCGACTCGCTGCTCCACCGGCAGGTCGACGGCGCCGCGAAGAAGGACCTGGTCGCCCGCGGCCTCCCGGCCTCGCCCGGCGCGGCCGCCGGCGAGGTCGTGTTCTCGGCCGACGACGCGGAGCGCGCGGTGAAGGACGGCAAGAAGGTCGTGCTCGTGCGCGTCGAGACCTCGCCCGAGGACATCCACGGCATGCACGCGTCGGAGGGGATCCTGACGGCCCGGGGCGGCGCGACCTCGCACGCCGCGGTGGTCGGGCGCGGCATGGGCAAGCCCTGCGTGGTCGGCTGCAGCGCGCTGCAGATCGACTACGCCGCCGGCAGGATGACGGTCGACGGGCGGACGATCCGCGCCGGCGACCCGATCACGATCGACGGCGGCACCGGCGCGATCTACGCGGGCATCGTGCCCACGGTCGAGCCGAAGCTCTCGGGCGACTTCTCGAAGCTCATGACCTGGGCCGACGCGTTCCGCCGCCTGAAGGTCCGTGCGAACGCCGACACGCCGCACGACGCCAAGGTCGCGCGCGGCTTCGGTGCCGAGGGCATCGGCCTCTGCCGCACCGAGCACATGTTCTTCGAGGGCGACCGCATCGACGCGGTCCGGGAGATGATCCTCGCCGACGACACCGCGGGTCGCCGCAAGGCGCTCGCGAAGATCCTCCCGATGCAGCGCTCGGACTTCAAGGGCATCTTCAAGGCGATGAACGGCCTGCCGGTGACCGTCCGGCTGCTCGACCCGCCGCTCCACGAGTTCCTGCCGCACACCGAGGCGGAGATCGCCGACCTCTCGAAGAAGATCGGGGTGCCGGCGGCGCGGCTCCGCCAGAAGCGCGACGCGCTCCACGAGACGAACCCGATGCTCGGCCACCGCGGCTGTCGCCTCGGCGTCACCTACCCGGAGATCTACGAGGTGCAGGTGCGCGCCATCATGGAGGCGGCCTGCGATCTCGTCCGCGACAAGGTGAAGGTGATCCCGGAGATCATGATCCCGCTCGTCGGCGTCGTGAAGGAGCTCGCGGTCCTGCGCGAACTCACGGTCGCGATCGCCGAGGAGACGATGGCGAAGAAGAAGGTCAAGGTGCCCTATTCGGTCGGCACCATGATCGAGGTGCCCCGCGCGGCGATCGTCGCGAAGGAGATCGCGGGCGAGGCCGAGTTCTTCTCCTTCGGGACGAACGACCTGACCCAGATGACGATGGGCCTGTCGCGCGACGACGCCGGGATGTTCCTGCCGGCCTACGTCGACCGCGGCGTGTTCGCGGGCGACCCCTTCGTCTCGGTCGACCAGGCGGGCGTCGGCTTTCTCATGGCGCACGCCGTGCGCGAGGGCCGCGCGGGCCGGCCGGGCCTCAAGTGCGGCATCTGCGGCGAGCACGGCGGAGACCCGGCCTCGGTCGGGTTCTGTCACCGCATCGGACTCGACTACGTGTCCTGCTCGCCGTTCCGCGTGCCGATCGCGCGTCTCGCGGCGGCGCACGCGGCGCTCGCCTGACCGACGCCGCGAAGCGACGGAATCCTCTCGGGGGGCCGGCTGCCGACGGCGGCCCGCCCCCCGGCTCGTTTCGACTCTCGCGGTCGTCGCGCGGACACGCTTGCTTCCCCGGGCCTGCCACGGCCGGGGGGCTCGTGACGACGTGCGAACGGTGATGGGAGTGTCGGCGCGGGCCGTCCCGCGCCCGGCGATTCGGCTCGGGGGTCGGCGCGGACCCACCGTGCGGAGAGCCGGTCGACGAGCCGTCGCCAGAGCCGGTCGGGGTCGGCAGTGAACACGCTCGCGACGTCGGCGGGGGCGACGAGCCAGTCGCCGCGACGGACCTCCTCGTCGAGTTGTCCCGGGCCCCAGATGGCACGGCCGGCGAACGCGCGGAAGCGCGCCTCGCTTCCACCCGACCGGACGAGTTCGCGCACCGCCTCGACGCTGCCGGTGACCCAGACGTCGTCCGTGATGCGCAGCGAGTCGCGGGGTGCCTCGGGCGCCTGCACGAGCAGCACGAGCCGCTCGCGTTCGAGCGGCCCGCCCTCGAAGACCGACTCCGTGCGCGCGTCGAGATCCGAGAGCGAGCGGTCGAAGGACGAGAGCTTCGCCTTGCCGGGCCGGTTCAGCGCGATCCCGATCGCGCCGGCCGCGCGGTGCTCGACGAGCAGGACGACGGTCTCGGCGAGGGGCGAGGAGCCGCGGGAGAGCGAGGGGTCGGCGACCAGGAGCGAGCCGCGGACGGGGAGCGTCGCCCGCGGCCCGGGAGCGGGCGTGGGGGCGGCGGCGACCCGGCCTTCCCGGTCGGCCCGGGGAATCGCGTCGGCCGGGACCCGACTCGCCGCGGCGCGCCCGCCGGCGAGCAGCGCGAGCGCGAGCCCCGCGGCCGTGCCCGCACGGCGGGCGAGGACCGCCGCCTGCGGCCTCACGCGTCGCCCCGGAGCAGGTGCCCGAGTTCGCGGGCGAGCCGGTCGCGCGCGTCTTCCTCGACCGCAGCGACGATCGCCTGCAGTCTCTCCGCGGGGAGCACGCCGGCGGCGAGTTCCGTCACCTTCGCGATGCGCTCGGTGCGGGAGAGCGGGTTCTCCGGATCGCCGCAGGGATGGTCGACCCGCGCGGAGAGCGTGCGGCCATCCCGCGTCCGGACCTCGACCCAGGCGGGCCACTGGCGCGGGTAGCGCGCGTCGAGCGCCGGATCGCGGACGCACTCGACGCGCTCCATGACCGAGCGGATCACGGGATCGGCGAGCGTCGCGGCCGAGTGCTCGCGGACCGAGGCCCGGCCGCGCACGATCGCGCACGCGGCCCCGAAGGGCATCGAGAACTGGGCGTCGACGACGCTCCCCGGCGCGAGTTTCCGCTCCCGGGGCTCCGCGACGATGTCCCAGCCCGCCGCGAGCATCCCGATGCGGACGCCCGTGACGTCGTCGGGCGCGAGGTGGTGTTCCTCGCGCAGCCGCAGCAGTCCGTCGATCGGTGCCTGCTCGTAGCGACAGCACGCATGCGCCTTGATCGACGTCCGGTCGATCACGAGGTCGCGTCCCAGGCCGTCGACCAGCCGGCCGGGCCGCGGCGAGGCGGAGTGGCTCGCGAGGAAGCCGCTGCGGCCCTCGAGAGCGCTCGCCGGGCCGGTGAAGCCCGCCGACGCGAGGTCCGCGGCGACGATTCCCGCGAGCGCGGCCCAGCCGGGGTGCAGCCGCTTCGTCCACGCGCCGTCGGCGAGAAACTCCATCGAGCCCGCGGCCTGGCTCGTCGCGATGCCGAGCGCGTGCGCGGTCGTGCGGGCGTCGAGCCCGAGCAGTCGGGCGGCTGCCGCGGCGCAGCCGATCGCGCCGCAGGTGCCGGTCGGGTGGAAGCCGCGCGCGTAGTGCTCGGCCGGCCCGAGCGCCTCGCCGAGCCGGCCCACGACCTCGTAGCCGACGACGGCGGCCGCCTTCGCGTCGCCGAGGGTCGCGTCCTCGCGCTCGGCGAGCGCCAGCACCGTGGACCACACCGCGGCGCCCGGGTGCGACGAGGAGGCCTGGTGGGTGTCGTCGCACTCGAGCACGTGGGCGGACTGGCCGTTCGCGAGCGCGGCCCAGCACGCGTCGAGCCCCTCGCGCCGTCCGATCGCCGTGGACTCGCCGCGGGACGCCCGCCGGTCGAGATGGCGCGCGAGGGCCGCCGACGAATCCCCCCGGGAGCCGCCGATCGCGTTGCCGAGCCAGTCGAGCAGGAGGACGGTCGTCGAGGCAGGCGGCGCGGACGGCTCGAAGGACGAGGCCCACGACGCGAGATCGAGGGTCGCGCCCATCAGGAGACGAAGGGGCGGACCAGCAGCCAGGCGGCGGCGGCGACGAGCGCCGAGGCCGGGATCGTGAGCACCCAGGCCCAGACGATCTGCCCGGCGATGCCCCAGCGCACCGCGCGCGCCCCCCGGGTGAAGCCGACCCCGGCGATCGCGCCGGTGATGACGTGGGTGGTCGAGACCGGGATGCCCATCCACGAGTTGACGAGCAGCGTGATGCCGCCCGCGGTCTCGGCGGCGAAGCCGCCGACCGGCTTCAGCTTCGTGATGCGCATGCCCATCGTCTTCACGATGCGCCACCCGCCCATCGCGGTCCCGAGTCCCATCGCCGCGTGACAGAGCAGCACCACCCAGAAGGGGATCTCGCCGCTCTTCGCGACCGAAGGTTCGAGCCAGTTCGTCGCGAGCAGGACCATGAACACGACGCCCATCGTCTTCTGCGCGTCGTTCAGCCCGTGCCCGAGGCTGTAGAAGGCGGCCGAGAAGAGCTGGCCCACGCGGAACCACTTGTCGATCCGCAGCGGCGCCTGGCGCCGGAAGATCCAGGCGATCGCGACCATGAGCAGCGCCCCGAGCAGGAGCCCGACGAGCGGCGCCACGACGATGAAGATCACGATCTTCCGGATGCCGTCCCAGTGCACGAGCGAGAGGCTTCCCGATTCGGCGATCGCAGCGCCGACGAGCCCTCCCACCAGCGCGTGCGAGGAGGAGCTCGGCAGGCCGAGCGCCCAGGTGACGAGGTTCCAGACGATCGCGCCGACGAGCCCGGCCGCGAGCACGCCGAGTGCGATCGCCGTCGGGAGCGTCTCGATCGCGATCACGTCCTTGCCGATCGTCTTCGCCACGTGGGTGCCGAAGCCGAAGGCCGCGACGAAATTGAAGAAGGCGGCCCAGAGCACCGCGTGCCGCGGCGAGAGCACCTGCGTCGAGACCACGGTGGCGATCGAGTTCGCCGCGTCGTGGAAGCCGTTGATGAAGTCGAAGACGAGGGCGATCGCGATGATCGCGAGCGCCCCGATCGCCATCGCCGTCATGGCACGGCGCTCAGGCGTGTTCGAGGACGATGCCCTCGACCAGGTTGGCGACGTCCTCGCAGCGGTCCGTGGCCTCCTCGATGCCCTCGTAGAGCTCCTTCCACTTCATGACGGTGAGCGGGTCCTTCTCGTCGCGGAACAGGCCGCCGACCGCGAGGCGGAGCAGGGTGTCCGCCTCGTTCTCGAGGCGGTTGATCTCGACGCACTCGGCCTGGATCTCGCGCGCGTTCTTCATGTCCCGCAGCCCGCGCACGGCCTTGCCGACCTGCTCGACGCTCAGCAGGAGCACCCGGGCGAGGCCCACGGACTCCGGGGTCGGCTTGCCGACCTCGTAGAGCGCCATCCGCTGGGCGACCGATTCGATCAGGTCGAGCACGTCGTCCATCCGGGTCACCAGGCGGTGGATCGAGTCGCGGTCGATCGGCGTGATGAACGTCTTGTGGAGTTCCTCGATGCACTCGTGCGTGATCATGTCGCCCTCGTGCTCGATCGTCTTGATGCGACCGGCGCGCTCGGGGACGTCGTCGAAGACCTCGAGCATCTCGAGGAGGGCGCGGCTGCCTTCGAGGGCCTTCGCCGCCATGCGGTCGAAGTAGTCGAAGAAGGCGACCTGCCTGGGCATGAGTCGTTCGAACACGCGTGCCTCCCGTCCGTCGGCCCGCCGGGGTGGCGGCCGAAGCCTCTGGTTACGGCGGCCGCCCGGCTCCTTCAACCGGTCGGGGAGGCGGGGCGCGACGGGGATCGTTTGACGCGCGGTCGTGCGGTGGGGTACCGCGGACCCGAATGCCGTGGTGGCTCTGGATCCTCGTCGGCGCCGTTCTGCTCGCGGCCGAGATGGCCACGCCGGGGGGCTTCTTCGCGCTCTTCTTCGGGGTCGCCGCGATCCTCGTGGGTCTGCTCGTCCGGCTTCATCTCGTGCACTCGGCCTGGGTCGAGTGGCTTCTCTTCTCGCTCCTGTCGATCGCCTCGCTCCTGCTCGTACGCGACTGGGTGGTCGCGCACCTCGGCGGGAACGAGGGGCCCGGCGGGGTGGACGACTCGATGATCGGCGAGGCCGCGATCCTCACCGAGGACCTCGACCCGGGCGGCGTGGGTCGGGCCGAGCTCCGCGGCACCACGTGGACGGTGCGGGCCTCGGGGAGCGGTTCGCTGCGACGAGGCGACCGCTGCAGGGTCGAGCGGGTCGAAGGACTCACGCTCTGGGTGACGCCGGACCGCTGAGGTCGGCGGCGGGGAGGAGAGACGGATGAACGAAGTGCTCCTGACGATGCTGATCCTCGCCGGGCTCGTGTTCTTCGTCGTGGCGCGGACGGCCGTCGTCGTCCCCCAGCAGAGTTCCTACGTCGTCGAGCGACTCGGGCGCTACCGCCAGACCCTCGGCGCGGGCTTCCACGTCCTGATTCCCTTCGTCGACAACGTCGCCTACCGCCACTCGCTCAAGGAGCGGGCGATCGACATCCCCGAGCAGATCTGCATCACGCGCGACAACGTGCAGGTCCACGTGGACGGGGTCCTCTACCTCCAGACGCTCGACCCGCAGCGCGCCTCCTACGGCGTCGCCAACCCGGAATTCGCGATCAGCCAGCTCGCCCAGACGACGCTGCGCAGCGAGATCGGCAAGATCGACCTCGACCGGACCTTCGAGGAACGCGCGAACATCAACTTCGCGGTCGTCCAGGAGCTGGACAAGGCGTCGGAGCCCTGGGGCATCAAGGTCCTGCGCTACGAGATCAAGAACATCACGCCTCCCGCCGACGTGCTGGCCGCGATGGAGAAGCAGATGCGCGCCGAGCGCGAGAAGCGAGCCGTCATCCTGAACTCCGAGGGGCAGCGCGACGCCGCGATCAACGTCGCGGAGGGCGAGAAGCAGCAGGTCATCAAGCAGTCCGAGGCGAACCGGCAGCAGCAGATCAACGAGGCCGAGGGGCAGGCGGCGGCGATCGAGGCGGTCGCGCGCGCGACCGCGACCGGGCTGCGTCAGGTCGCCGAGGCGATCGAGGTGCCCGGCGGCGACCAGGCGATGCGGCTCCGGGTGGCCGAGCAGTGGGTCGACCGCTTCGGGCAAGTCGCCAAGGCGGGCACGACGATGATCCTGCCCGGCAACGTCGCCGACGTCGGTACGATGGTCGCCTCCGCGATGGCCGTCGTCGACCGCATGAAGGCCGGCGGCAGCGACCCGGGCGGCGACGGCGGCGGGTCCCGGGGCTGAGCGGGAAGGTCGGCGGTCGCACCGATGGAAGAGGAAGCCTGGCGACGCTGCAGCACGTGCAAGGAGCCGATCGGCTTCGCCGCGCCCTACTGGGCGTGCAGCGTGTCGACCTGCAACCGCGCGGCCGCTTCGCTCGTGTTCTGTTCGGTCGAGTGCTGGGACGCCCACGTTCCCGTCGTGCGGCACCGCGACGCGTGGGCCAACGAGGAGCGTTCGCCGTCGCGTGCCGAACGGGAGGCGGCGCTCCGCGCGGAACGGGAGAGTCAGGAGGCCCGGGAGGCCCGACGGGTCCCGGGGGCAGCCCCGGGCGGGCGCGACCCGCGGGAGGCGAACAATCGCGCGGCGGATCCGCCGCGCCCGACGCTCGCGTGCGAGCGAGGAGGGAACGACCCCATGTCCGATGATGCCAAGGAAGTGCTCGTGGTGGTCTCGAAGCTCAAGTCCTACATCCGTTCGACGGCCGGGATGAACACCTCCGACGCCGTGGCCGGCGTTCTCTCGGACCGCATCCGCGAGATCTGCGACCAGGCGGTGGCGAAGGCCAAGGGCGAAGGGCGCAAGACCGTTCTCGACCGCGACTTCTGACCGGGGCGCGCGGGGCGGCGGCGGGCAGGACGGCGGGTCGCCGCCCCGCCGGTCACGCCCCGAACGCCTCGCGGTCGGAGCGGGTCCGCTTGCCGAGTCCCGCGGTCTCCGCGGAGAGCCGGGCGAGGTGGGATCGAAGGATCGCCGACGCGCGCTCGGCGCGACCCGCGAGAGCCGCGTCGCGCAGGGAGGCGTGTTCCGCGACCAGGTCGTGCCCGCCGCCGTTCTCGACCAGCGACACGAGCGCGTAGCGCTGCGCCTGGTCCGCGAGCAGGGAGCAGATCCGCAGGAGCCAGCGCGAGCGGCAGCGCGACAGGAGTGCCGCGTGGAAGTCCGCGTGCCGGTCGAGCGCCTCGACGAGATGCTCGGCGTCCATCTCGACCCGGATCGAGTGGAGGTAGGCCTCGTAGGCCTCCTCGATCTCGCGCCGGTGCGCCGGGTCGCCGTGCTCGATCGAGTCGCGCAAGGCCATCGGTTCGAGCAACTGGCGGAGTTCGTAGATCTCGCGCGCCTCCTCGCTCGAAACCGGGGCGACGATCGCGCCGCGCTGCGGCCGGATCTCGACCAGTCCCCGCGCGGCGAGTCTCTGGATCGCCTCGCGCAGCGGCGTCGGGCTCACCGAGAAACGCTCCGCGAGCGCGGCCCCGGCGAGTCGCTCTCCGGGGCGGAGTTCCCCGGAGAGGATCGCGCTGCGCAGCCGGCGGTCGACCCAGTCGGCCCGGGTGGAGGGCGGGGCGGCCTCCTCGCGTCGCTCGGGGCGGGGCCGGGGCGCGGCGGCGCGGCGACGGCGTGCTCGGACCCCCTCGGCCATGCGTGCTTCCTAGCCGCGCTGCCCCTTGACCGCAACAATCTATAATATCTAGAGTCCGCGCATGAAGATCGCGCGCTTCGAACAGGGTGGGAAGATCGGGTTCGGCGTCGTCGAGGGCGACCGGTTGCGGGACGTGACCGGCGCGCCCGACCTCGCCTGCGGCATCGAGGGTTTTCTCGCGGGCGGCGCACGTGCCCGGGAAGCGGTCGCCGCCGCGGCGACGAAGGGGCGGGAGGTGCCGCTCGCCGCGGTCCGCCTGCTCGCCCCGGTCCCTCGCCCGTCGAAGGTGCTCGCGATCGGACTCAACTACGCCGACCACGTGAAGGAGGCGGGGCTCGAGACCCCGTCCTTCCCGGTGTTCTTCAACAAGCAGACGAGCTGCATCGTCGGACCGGGCGACGCGATCCACCGGCCTCGAGTCTCGCAGATGCTCGACTTCGAGGGCGAGCTCGCGATCGTGATCGGCCGGCGCTGCCGGCACGTGCCGGCCGAGCGCGCGCTCGAGGTGATCGGCGGCTACACGATCTGCAACGACGTGACCGTCCGCGACTGGCAGTTCAAGGCGCCGACGATGACGCTCGGCAAGTCCTTCGACACCCACGGCCCGACCGGCCCCTGGGTGGTGACGCCCGACGAGATCCCCGACCCGCAGGACCTCCGGATCCGCACCTGGCTGAACGGCGAGCTCATGCAGGACGCGTCGACCGCGGGCATGATCTTCGACTGCGCGCGCCAGATCGAGACGCTCACGACCGCGTTCACGCTCGAGCCCGGCGACATCGTCTCGACCGGCACGCCGGCCGGCGTCGGCATCGCCCGCCAGCCGTGGGTGTTGATGAAGCCCGGCGACGTCGTCAAGGTCGAGATCGACCGCATCGGCACGCTCGAGAACCCCGTCGTCGAGGAGCCCGCGGACACCGCGATGCTCTGAGGGAGATCCCATGGCACTGCACCGCCTCACCACGCTCTCCCTGGGCGTCCCCGACCCGGTCGCGACCGCGGCCTTCTACCGCGACTTCGGCCTCTCCGAGACCGCGCCCGGCGTGCTCGCGACTCGCGAGGGCGGAGACCAGCTCCGGCTCTCGGCGGCGCCGAAGCGCCGCATGATCTCGCTCGGGCTCGGCGTCGAGAACCCCGACGACCTCGATCGCGCCGAGCGCGGCGTGCGCGCGCTCGGCTTCGAGCCGCGGCGCGAGGGCGGACGCCTGGCCGTCCACGACCCGGGCAGCGACGTCGCCCTCGAACTCTCGGTCGCACCGGCGATCGCGCC